>JAFQSI010000201.1 GCA_017409645.1 Oscillospiraceae bacterium
CAGCGCAGCAGGAATGTGGACAGCGGTCCCTCCACCCGGTTCTGGATCAAACTCCGCAGCTGCCGGGCCCCGCCCTTGCCGGTGCAGCCGGCGGCGAGACGGTCCGCCAGCTCCGGCGGCAGGCACAGCTGAAGCCCCTGCTTCCTGGCCCGGAGCTTCAGCTGATCCAGATATTTCTCCGCGATGGCCGCCATGGTCCCGCCGGACAGGCTCCTGAACACCAGCACCTCGTCCAGTCTCCCCAGAAATTCCGGAGTAAAGCTCTGGCGCAGGCTCTTTTCCGTCCGGTCCGCCCGTCCCTCCGGATTGAAGCCCAGGCCCTCCGAGACGACCTCGCCCCCGGCATTGGTGGTCATGATGACCACGCAGTTGCGGAAGCTGACCCGCCGTCCGCCGGAGTCCGTCAGGCAGCCCTCCTCCATGATCTGCAGCAGCACATTGCCGACATCCGGATGGGCCTTTTCCAGTTCGTCCAGCAGCACCAGACAGTAGGGCCTGCGGCGCACGGCCTCGGTCAGCTTGCCGCCCTCCTCGTAGCCCACATAGCCCGGGGGCGCGCCGATGAGCCGGGACACCGCCTGCTTTTCCATGAATTCCGACATATCCAGTCGGATCATCGCATCTGTGGTCCCGAACAGCTCCCGGGCGATAGCCCGGCACAGCTCCGTCTTGCCCACGCCTGTGGGCCCTGCCAGCAGCATACAGGCCACCGGCCGCGTCTCATCCCGCAGGCCGCTTAAGCCCCGGCGCAGGGCCTGAGACGCCTGCCGGACGGCCTCCTCCTGGCCCTTGACCTGCTCCGACAGCCTTTGCTCCAGATCCAGAAGCCGCTGCCGCTCATTTTCGGTGAGCCGCCCCACCGGGATCCCGGTCCGGACGGACACGGCCCAGGCCACATCCTCACCCGTCACCGTCCGGGCGCGCCGCCCCTCTCCGCTCCGTTCGGCCAGGCGCTGCAGCTTATCCCGCAGCTGGGCCGCCTGCTCGTAGTGGCCGCCCCGGACCGCGTCATTCAGCTCCCGCTCCAGCTCCTGCCGCCCCTGCTTCCGGGTCCCGCTCAGCTCCGTGAGCCTTGCATGGCTGGCCGCCTCATCCACAAGATCGATGGCCTTGTCGGGAAGAAACAGATCCGGCAGATACCGCCTCGACATCCGGATCGCCTCGGTCAGGGCCTCCTCCCGGATGCGCAGACCGTGATGCCGCTCCAGCCCCGGGCGAAGGGCCTGCAAAATTTCCAGGCTCGCCTCCTCGCTGGGTTCCCGGACCGTCACGGGCCGGAAGCGGCGCTCAAGCGCCGGGTCCTTTTCGATGCACCTGCGGTACTCCTCCAGTGTGGTGGCGCCCATCATCTGGATCTCCCCCCGGCCCAGGGCGGGCTTGAGGATGTTGGCCGCGTCGATGGCCCCCTCGGCGGCTCCCGCGCCGACGATGGTGTGCATCTCGTCGACAAAGAGGATCACGTCCCCCACCCGGCGGATCTCCTCCAGCACATCCCGCAGCCGTTCCTCGAACTCGCCCCGGTATTTCGTGCCCGCGACGAGATTCGCCATATTCAGGCTGTAAAGCTTCTTGTCCTTGAGCTGGGGCGGCACGTTCCCGGCGGCGATACGCTGGGCCAGCCCCTCGGCGATGGCGGTCTTGCCCACACCTGGCTCCCCCACCAGCGCCGGGTTGTTCTTGTTCTTCCGGCTCAGGATGCCGATGACCGTCTCGATCTCCTCCTCCCGGCCGATGACCGGGTCCATGGATGCCGCCTTGAGCAGCAGATCCTCACTGAACTGATCCAGTAGTTTCACGGATACCCCCTCCTTCTTCAACCGTCGGTCCTCCATCCGGAACCGACATTCCAGTCCCATCGTAAACAGCTCATCCGGGTCCACCCCGGCGATGCGCAGCACCATGACCGCCATGGACCCGTGCCGCCGGGTCAGGGCCAAAAGCAGATGCAGCGGCCTGACCTGCCCCGAGCCCAGCAGCTGGGCCTCTCCCCCCGCCAGCCGCAGCAGCTGCCTGGCCTCCCGGCTGAAGCCCTGGGGCAGCGGCAGCCGGGCCGTGCCCACGCCGCACAGCACCGCCGCCGCGTCATGGACGAATTTTTCCGTGACCGAAGCGCTCCGCAGCAGCATCCCCGCCTCGTCTGCCGACGAACACAGGGCCATCAAAAGGTGGACGCTGCCCACGAAGCTGTGTCCCAGACCCCTGGCCCGGGCCGCCGCGGCGACGATCACATCCGCGGCCTCCTGTGAATATCGCAAGGACTCACCTCCTGGCTCTGGGGATTTTCACCAAGCCTGCGAAAAAATATACGACAGATTTTGAAAAAAGGAATTGATTTTTCAAAAAACCGTGCTAGAATAGAGACAAGCTGCTTACATCGTAGCTGACAACAATACTTATGGGAGGAAATATCATGGCTTACAAGATTACTGACGCTTGCGTCTCCTGCGGCTCCTGCGCCGACCAGTGCCCCGTCGAGGCTATCGCTGAGGGCGACGGCAAGTACGAGATCAACGCTGACCTGTGCGTCTCCTGCGGCTCCTGCGCTGATCAGTGCCCCACCGAGGCCATCGTGGAAGAGTAATTTTCTCATCCCAAAGACAGTTAGCCTGCAGGCCCCCGGCCTGCAGGCTAATTTTCTACATGAATTATGGAATATTTAGCCAAAGAATATACATGGGACCCCGGCGGCGGCTTTCCGCTAAGTACCGACTCCATGGTCCTGGCGGATTTTGTGAAGCTGCCCAAAAATGCCCGGGTGCTGGATCTGGGCTCCGGCTGCGGCACCCTGGGGCTGCTGCTGTGTGCGAAGGAGAAAAGCTGCACCGTCACCGGCGTGGAGCTGGACAGCGCGGCCCATGACGCCGCCCTCCGGAACATCGCCAGGAACGGCCTGGCGGACCGCTTAAGCAGTATATGCGCGGATCTGCGGTCCATGCCGCCGGACAGCTTCCGGATCTGCGTGTCCAATCCCCCCTATTTTTCCGGCGGGGCCCGGCACAGCCGCACCCCCATCGCCCGGCAGGAGGATACCTGCACCCCGGCGGATCTCTTCGCCGCCGCGGCCCGGTCCCTCTGCTTCGGCGGGGACTTCTTTCTGGTCCACAAGCCGGACCGCCTGGCCCAGCTGTGCTTCGAAGCCAGCTCCGCCGGACTGGAGCCAAAGCGCCTGCGGCTGGTGCGCCACCGTCCCGGCTCCCCCATCAGCCTGATCCTGCTTTCCTGCCGCAGGGGCGGCAAGCCGGGACTGCAGATCGAGGAGCTGACACTGTACCTCGAGGATGGCGCACCTACAGAAGACTGCAAGCGGATCTATCATTTCCCGTAGGGAACCAAAGGAGGGCCACACATGGCTGGAATGTTATACCTCGTCCCCACCCCCATCGGCAACCTGGGGGACATCTCCGAGCGGTGCCGCCGCACATTGGAGGAAGCCGACTTCATCGCCGCCGAGGATACCCGGGTGAGCCTGAAGCTTCTCAATTATCTGGGCATCAAAAAAAGCCTTGTCAGCTACTACGAGCATAACAAGGCCTTCAAGGGCAATGTGATCCTGGACCGAATTCTCGCAGGCGAGACCTGCGCCCTGGTGTCCGATGCGGGCAGCCCCGCCATCTCCGACCCCGGCGAGGACCTGGTGCGGCTTTGCGCGGAAAACGGCATCACCGTCACCGCCATCCCCGGCCCCTGCGCCGTCATCACCGCCCTGTCCATCTCCGGCCTGCCCACGGGCCGCTTCTGCTTCGAGGGCTTCCTGTCCACGGCGAAAAAGAGCCGGAAGGAGCATCTGCAGTCCCTCGTCGGGGAAACCCGGACCATGATCTTCTACGAGGCCCCCCACAAGCTCCTCTCCACTCTGGAGGATCTGGCGGAATTCTTCGGCGCTGACCGAAAGATCTCCCTGTGCCGGGAGCTGACCAAGCTCCACGAGGAGGTGGTCCGCACCACCCTGGGCGAAGCCATCGAAAAGTACACCGCCAACGCCCCCAAGGGCGAATTCGTCCTGGTGGTCGACGGCGCAGCCCCCGCGGAAAAGGAGGTCCCCACCGCAGAGGACGCCGGTGAAATGGTCAAGCGTCTCATGTCCGAGGGTCTGAGCCGCAAGGACGCCATCAAGCAGACCGCAAAAGCACTGGACCTGCCGAAGAATGTGGTGTACGATGCGGCGCTGAGCATCGACGAATAAGCAATACGCCGCACCTCTGCCGGGTGCGGCGCTGCTTTGTTCAAATTATCACCCGGTTCCACAGGGCCTCCTTGACGGGGCCGCCGCGGTAGATAAATGTCACGCAATGAATGGTATCCCCGATCAGCCGGATGGCACTGTCCTGATGGGCCTTCCCCGGCAGTTCCAGCCGTTCCAGGATGGTGCCATCGCTCAGATCGATGCAGACGAGATACGCCTTCTTCTCCTGCTGTAAAAGATAGAGCCGATTCTCCCGGCGGGCGTAGATATTGACGGTTCCGCCGGTCTTCAGCTTCAGCAAAGCTTCACCGGTGTGCAGGTTCAGCAGATAGAAATAGCCGCCCTGACCTGCGGTGCCGAAGTAGATGTTATCACCGAATCGTTCGATCGTGGTATACCGCCAGGCATAGCCCTTGAATTTCCAGACTGTTTCCTTCGCTATTTTGCAGATATAGCTCCACTGGCTGGTGTGGGAGATCGTATAGTCCTCAAAATAATAAATCTCAGTATCGCTGGGCCACCATGTCCGCAGCATGGGCGGGACACCCTTCGCAGCCCCGGTCCAGTGGTAGGGCAGCTCCAATCGCTCCCCCTCCGGGGCCGTATACCAGACCTCTTTTGCACCATCCTCCGACTGAGCCACTACGGACCAGCCTTCCATAAAGCAGAACTTTACGCCCCCATTCCGATCCAGAAACAAGCCATCCAATTCAGGCTCCCAGGGGTTTTCATGCTGTATGGTCACGCTTTCGATCAATCTCATATCCATTCCTCCCGAAAACAAAAGCCCGGACTTCTGTCCGGGTTTCGTTTTGCATTAGTACTTCCCCATGTTGCGGATGCACTCCTGACAGATGTTCTTGCCGCGGTAGCTGGCCAGCTCCCGGGACGAGGAGCAGAAGATGCAGGAGGGCTCGAACTTCTGCAGAATAATGCGGTCGCCCTCCATGTAGATCTCCAGCTCATCCCGCTCTGCGATGTCCAGCGTCCGGCGCAGCTCGATGGGCAGCACGATGCGGCCCAGCTCATCCACCTTGCGAATGATGCCAGTTGATTTCATTCAATTGTCCCCCTCGTATTGTTCTCTTCCGAAGAACCTGAACACAAACATTGTTCGACATTATTATAGTAGCCCAACCCCCGTATGTCAAACAGGATTCGTTTTATGTAATTGATTTCGTTGTTTTTCACAAGAATCATTCCCTGTTTCTGGCATATACTGCCAATGGATCGGAGGGTTGTATCATGTTTTTGAGTTGGTTCTGGATCTGCGCCATGCTTTGCGCCGCTTTTTTTGCCTTCTTAACAAATACCGGGGCCGCCGCAGCCGCCGCGCTGCTGGAGGGGGCCGGAAATGCCGTGGAGCTTTCCGTCGCCATGGCGGGTCCGCTGGCCCTCTGGGCCGGACTTGGAAGGCTCATGGACCGGGTGGGGCTGACGGCCGGGCTGGCGAAGCTCCTCTCCCCCGTCCTCGGCAGGCTCTTCCCCTCCAGCCGGGAAGACGGGGTTCTGGCGAAGCATCTGAGCGCCAACGTGACGGCAAACCTGCTGGGCCTGGGCAACGCAGCCACCCCCATGGGCATCCGGGCCGCGGGACGGCTCCGGGACCCCGGCGACCCAGGCCGGGCCACGGACCAGCTGTGCCGGCTGGTGGTGATGAACACCGCCTCCATCCAGCTGCTGCCCACCACCGTGGCGGCGGTCCGGCAGAGTGCCGGATGTCCGGACCCCTTCGACATCCTGCCCTGCGTCTGGGTCAGCAGCATCCTGTCGGTCAGTGCAGGACTGCTGGCGGCGAAGCTGCTGGGGAGGGTCTGGCGTGGGTGAGTACATCGTCCCGCTGATCCTGGCTGTGACCGCCGTTGCCGCATTACATAGGAGGGAAAACGCCTACGACGTCCTGACGGACGGGGCAAGGGACGGCTTCAAAATGCTCAAAACCATCGCGCCCAGCCTGGTCATGCTGCTGAGCGCCGTGGGGATGCTTCGCTCCTCCGGCGCGCTGGAAGCACTGTCCGTCCTCCTCTCCCCTGTCCTCAAAGCGCTGGGCATCCCCGCCGAGACGGTGCTTCTCATGCTGGTGCGGCCCATCAGCGGCAGCGCCGCCCTGGCCATCGGCGCAGAGCTGATCACCGCCCACGGCCCCGACTCCCTGGTCGGACGGACGGCAGCGGTGATGCTGGGCTCCACGGAGACGACCTTCTACACCATCTCCGTCTACTTCGGCGCCTGGGGCATCACCAAGACAAGGTATGCCGTCCCGGCGGCCCTGATCGCGGATCTTGTGGGATTCCTGGCGGCAAGCTGGAGTGTCACACTGTTCTATCAGTAATATCGTGTAGGGGACGGCTTCTGGACGGTCCCTACGTACCATGGCACAAAAAAGAGCGCACCACTTTCGTGGTGCGCTCGATTGCATTTTGAAGAATTACTCCTCGTCCTCGTCGTCGAAGGAGAACTCCAGGACCTCGCCGCAGTTGTCGCAGACGATGGAACCCTCTTCCAGAGTCTCCTCGTCGAAGGCGATCACTTCGCCGCAGGCGCAGGTGACCTCGTAGACGGTAGTCTCCTCGTCACCGAAATCGAAGCCCTCTTCCAGGTCCTCGAAATCGAAGTCCTCGTCGTCATCCTCGAAATCCTCGTCCTCGAACTCGTACTCGTCCTCGTCCATGGACATGATGAAATCCTCGATGGCGTCCAGATCGTCCTCGATCTCGTCCAGCTCGTCGGAAATGGCGATGGTGGTCTCCTGCACATCACCCAGGGTCTTGGTCACATCACCCAGCAGCTCGACGATGGCGGCGATCATCTTGCCCTCGTCCGTCTCGGTGCTGAGCTTCATGCCCTCCATCAGGCCCTTGAGGTATGCGGACTTTTCAGACAGTGTCATAGCAAACTCCTTTTCTAACGGTAGGGGTCAGTTTTTTACTTTGCGCGGCCCAGGTACTCGCCGGTGCGGGTGTCGATCTGGACGCGGTCGCCCTCGTTGATGAACAGGGGCACCTTGATCTCGGCGCCGGTCTCAACGGTAGCGGGCTTGGTGACGTTGGTGGCGGTGTTGCCGGCGAAGCCCGGCTCAGTCTTGGTGATCTCCAGCTCGACGAAGTTGGGAACTTCGACGCCGAAGACCTTGCCCTTGTAGGACATGACGGTGCAGACGTCGTTCTCCTTGACGAACTTGAAGCCGTCGTCCAGGACGTCGCCGTTCAGGGGCTCCAGCTCGTAGGTCTCCTGGTCCATGAAGTAGTACAGCTCGCCGTCGTTGTAGGAGTACTCCATCTTCTTTCTCTCAATGAAAGCGGTGGGGAACTTGGCAGAGGGGTTCAGGGAAGTCTCGGTCACGCCGCCGGTAATG
>JAFQSI010000202.1 GCA_017409645.1 Oscillospiraceae bacterium
CAGGGTCACGGCGGTGAAGAGCATCTTGAGGGCAAAGGAGTACCAGTCCGCGTGACCGGCCACGGCCTCCAGGGCCATGTCCATGCCCGCACCGTTGAAGCGGTGGTCGCCCACGGCGTAGGTCATGGCGGCGATGATCACGCCGCCGGCGAAGATCCGGACCCAGGGATTTTTGACATGGTGGGCGGCCAGATGCTCCGCGGTGTGGAAGACGCGGACCATGAGCGCTCCCAGCACGGAGATCAGGATCGCCAGCAGCAGGTAGGCCCAGAGGTTGCCCAGGGAGAGGGCCGCGGTGTTTTCCAGCAGATAGCCCTCCGCGTGGACGCCCATCAGGGAGGAGACGGAGCTGGCGGTGAAGGCGGCGATGTAGCACGGCAGCAGGGCGGGGGAGAAGATGGTGCCCACGCTCTCAAACTCCATGCAGAACAGCGTCGCGGTCAGGGGCGTGCCGAAAAGTCCGGCGAAGACGGAACTCATGCCCGCCATGATCAGCACCCGGCGGCTCTGGCGCTTCAGGCCGAAGCGCTTGCTCAGGATGGATGCTGCGCTGCCGCCCAGCTGCAATGCCGCGCCCTCCCGGCCGGCGGAGCCGCCGAAGAGGTGGGTCAGAACCGCAGCGCCGAAGATGCCCGGTGCGATCTGGGGCTTCAGCTCCTCGCCATCCAGGACGGCGTCGATGATCTCATTGGTGCCCCGGTTCCGTTTCAGCCTCAGCAGCTGATACCAGGCCACGCTCAGCAGACCGCCGATGGGCAGCAGCAGCACCAGCCAGGTATGCTCCAGCCGCAGGTGGGTGACGAAGTGCAGGACATGGTGGAACACTGCTCCAAGCACACCACCGACGAGGCCCATCACAACGGCCAGGAAGCTCCACTTCCAGGACCAGGCGATGTATTTTTTGGGACGTTTGATTTTTTCAGACCATGCCATGTTGATGCTCCACTCCTTGTCATTTCATCAGGCTTAGTATACCACAGCTGTTTTTCTAATACAATGAAAATTGGGAAAAGGCTGGACTCAGCGCTTTTTCGGAGCGCCGGGCCGGAGCTGGGGCCGCTGGTAGCTGGAGCGGCGCTCGTGCTTGGTGCGGAAGTGCTTCTCCATGCCGGGCAGGATCAGCAGGCAGACCAGGGCTGCGGTGAAGCCGCCGTTGTACAGGCACATGCCGCCGTGGAGCTGGGGGGTGGTGGTGACCATGCAGAAATGCATGGCGGCCACCGGGATGGCGTAGCGCCAGCCGTACTCGTGGGCGATGGGGCTCAGGCCGTTGGCGTAGCAGATGCCCACGATCAGGGACTGGCTGCTGAGCAGGTGGGTGACCTCGCCGCCGGAGAAGGGGGTCATGGCCTGGAAGAAGAATTCCGCGAAGGCGTAGCCCAGCATGATGGGGATGGCGTTGATGGGATGGGAGCCGGAATTGCAGGTGGAGAGCATGCAGAACACGCTGCCGAAGACGATGCCGTTGAACTCGGCGCCCACCAGATTGAAATAGCCCAGGATGAACAGGCCGAAGACGCCGGCGTTCATCAGCATGGCGGCGTTGCCGAAGGCGGCACCGAAATGGACCACATGCTGGGGGCTGAGAATGGAGCGGATGTAATGCAGGGGCGTGCAGCCCATGAGCAGGGCCACGAGGATGAAGAGAGAGAACAGGATGATGCAGAAGGTATTGCAGATGACGGGATCCGCCACGGAGAGGTCGGACACGGCATCGGGGACCGGGACGCCCATGGCCTTGTACAGGAAGCCATTGAGCATAAAGGCGGTCATACCGATGGGCAGGGCTGCGGAGTAGAGGGCGAAGCCCTTGTGGATCTTCGGGGAGTTGTCCAGGCCCGCGGGCAGGAAGTAGCCCACGAATACGCCCACGATCATCGCCAGCGCCACGCCGGAGGGATGGATGCCCACCACCTCGGGATTGGGGTAGCGGACCATCAGCTCGGAGATGAAGGGGGCCAGACCCGTGGTGAAGAGCATGGCATTGGTCCTGGAGCCCAGCTTTTCACCCTTGACGATG
>JAFQSI010000203.1 GCA_017409645.1 Oscillospiraceae bacterium
AGCCGGGGGTCTGAACACCGCCGCCGGTCATGGAGGCCATCTCGGAGAAGCTCATGCCCAGAGGCGTCATGCCGGCGTGCTCACGGCAGGTGATGACGACACCCATGGAGCAGGGCTCGACACCGCAGATACACTCGAAGCAGCCGCAGGAGGTCATGGGATCCTGGAACAGGGAGTACAGGGTGATCTTCTCAACAGCACCGTGGGAGTACTTGTTGACAGCCTCGTCCATGGAGTCGTAGCGGCCCAGACGCTCGTCCTGGCAGCCGGTCTTGACGATGGGCTGGCAGGGACCGTGGGGATCCAGCTCCTTGGTGGCCTTGGCGTCCAGCCAGGACACGGCACCACACAGACCCAGACGCTCGGGAGTGACGATACAGACGTGGCTGGGGGAGAAGGCCTGGCACATGATGCAGGTGTAGAACTCGTTGACGGACTCGTCGGTCATGGAGGCCAGACGGGCGTCACGGGCGTTGAAGATCTCGTTGGCGCGGGCGCGCAGCTCCTTGTTGGCTTCAGCGTCGACCACGATCTTGACCTGGCACTTGTCGACAACGGCCTCGAACTCGCTCATGACCTTGGCGTACAGGACCTCGCCGATGTGCTTGAACTTGAAGCCGGCGCCGAAGGCGGCCTTGGAGATACGGACGCGGATCATGTCGCGCTGACCGGTGTGCATGACGCCCTCGATGCAGTTGATCCAGGAGTGGATCTTACGCTCCATGACGGCCTCGAAGTCGGACTGCATGGCCTTGCCGGCGACCTCGACGGTGTAGCTGAGGGAGATCTTGGAGCCCACGGGGACCTCGTCGATCTCGGGACCGACGACCTCGATCTTGTGGTCCTCGACGTCCTGCATGGACTTGGTCTGGACCAGCTCGAAGCAGTCGACGCGGGAGCCGTCGACCTCGACCTGCATGTCGCCGCGGCGGATGATCTCGCCCTCGAAGGCGGTGGCGAAGGAGACGGGGATGTCGATCTTGGTGATCTTCAGCTTGATGTCGCGGGCCTCCAGAGAGGTGGCGTTCCACTTGGAGGTGTCCAGCTGCTGGATCAGGGACTTGGGAACACGGAACATGTTCTCAGTCTCGTTGGAGACGACGGGGAAGCCCAGCTGGATGGCACCGGCACCGTAGGAGACGATCTCATCGGACAGGGACTTGTAAGCGTTGACGAAGGCCTTGACGCGGTCCATGGTGTACTTGTACAGGGCCTTGGTGTCGCCGGGCTGGATGTTGCCGAAGATCAGGGCAGCACGCAGAGCAACGGTGACGACATGGATGACGGACTGATCCTCGTAGCCCAGGGGGACCACACGGACGCCCTCGCCCAGGTTCATGCCGGCCTCGGCGCAGTGCTTGACGGAAGCGCCGGTCAGGGTGACCAGCAGGCCCTGAGCCTGGTAGGACTTGGCCAGAGCGACGGTCTCGGCGGGATCCTCAGCGCCGCCGATGATGACAGCAACGCCGGGGATGTCGCCGGTGACCAGGGGCAGACCCAGGTTACGGACGAAGGCGTCGGTCAGGAAGCCCATCTCGGGCTCGGCGTAGGGCTCGGCACCGTGCAGGTACTTCAGGACCTCCAGGAACTCGGCGCACATGGCGGAAGCCACGCCGGAGTCGAAGGCATCCTGCAGGCGCTTGTTGCGGGTCATCATGGGCTTGACATCATTCTCCAGAGCGGCCTTCAGCTCGCCCAGGTTGTTGATCTTCTTGCCGGTGATGGAGTAGTAGCAGGGCAGGTTATATGCGGTGCTGGGGAATGCAACAGGCTCGGCTTCGCCGTAGGTGGCGATGGCTGCGTCGATGGCAGCTACGGTACGAGCGTAGTTGTAATCGTTACCGCTGAAAACTCTATCAAAAAGGGTCACGGTTATTCCTCCTATATCGATATTTTATTCGGATTCATCACGGTCAAGGACCGCTTTGATCTTGCGGATCTCTTCGATTGCCTTGGGGCTGTAATCGTAGGGAGACTGGCCGTTGCGGTCAGCATCCATGATCTCCAGGTTGTAGTGGATGAAGCCCAGCAGATCCTCGGCGGGGATGTTCGCCTTGATGAACTCCTCATCCCGCTCGTCGCGGACCTTGTTGGCCACGACACGGACACGCTTGATGCCCAGGTCCAGGGCCAGCCGCTTGACATTGCGGTAGGTCTGGACGCTGCGGGCGCCGGGCTCGATGACGACGATGAACTGATCCATGTTCATGGCGGTGCCGCGGCCCAGATGCTCCAGGCCCGCCTCCATGTCCATGATGACCACATCATTTTTGCGGTAGGTCAGATTGCTCAGGACTGCCTTGAGCATCACATGCTCCGGGCAGACGCAGCCGCTGCCGCCGACGTCGACGGTGCCCATGACCAGCAGCTTCACGCCGTTGATGTCCCTGCTGAAGGTATCGGGGATATCTGCAACATAGGGATTGAGCTTGAAGAACTTGTTGGCCGCGTTGGCGCCGGTGCGCTCCTCCACCAGGGTGCGCATTTTGGAGATGGGGACGATGGCGTCGACCTCCTCCTGGCTCAGGCCCAGGGCCAGACCCAGGTTTGCATCCGGATCCACGTCGGCGGCCAGAACGGTCCGGCCTTCGTCGGCGTAGAGCCGGGCGAGGGTGGACGACAGAGTCGTCTTGCCGACACCGCCCTTACCGGTAATCGCTAATTTCATTGGAAAGACCTCGTTAATTTGGGATAGTACGAAATGGAGATGTGCAGGTAAGAGTGGAGATTGGAGATTGGAGAGTGGAGATGCTCTTGATCTTCACTCTTCACTCTCCACTCTTCTATCTGGCACGGATGTCCAATTTCGCAGAGCGTGCATCAGATGCCCAGAGCGTCGCGCTTGGCCTCGATGCAGGCGATCATCTTGTCGCCCAGGGACTCGATGTCGGTGTCGACAACGAACTTGGCCTCGACCCACTCCTTGATGCCGTCCTCGCCCTGCAGCAGGCGGGTGACTTCCTCGGAGCCCTTGGAGTAGGGATCAACGCCC
>JAFQSI010000204.1 GCA_017409645.1 Oscillospiraceae bacterium
CGGTGGACACGGCCCTGATCGAGCACGCCGTCTCCGGCGGCACGGTCCGGGAAGCCTGCGTCACCGAGCTGCGTAGCCGGATGGCTTCGGCCCAGCGGGCCGAGGAGGGCGCGGAGCTTCTGCTGAAGGGCTTTTTGATGGGCCTGGGGGACAGCGCCGGTGCTATGGCTGCCCGGATGGACGCGCTGCTCATAGCTGACGGCGATTTTTCGTCCCTGTGCAATGCCTGCGCCCACCTGTACCGGCTCCACCAGTGGAAGGACCAGTACGGCGAAGCAGGAAAACTGACGGAGGAGCTGCTCCTCAGCCGGGCCTTCGACCGGGTGGTCCAGCTGCTGCCCGCCATGCACACCGTGGATGACCGGAGCGTGAATGAGGTCCAGGAATCTGCGATGCTTTTGTATCAGCTGACGCTTCAGCCGGATTTTGCGGATCGCCAGCCCCGGTTCCGGGAGGCCCTGGAAATGTTGGTTTCCATGGACCCCATCCATCCGGGGCTCCACGGCGCGGCCCTGGGACTGCTCTACGGCATGGATCCGGCATGGAAAACCGAGATCGACCGGACCGTCCGGGGCTATCTGCGGGGAGCCAGGCCCGTGATGCTGCGCTCGGCGGAGCTGCTGCAGGGCCTGTTCTGCACGGCCAGGGACCTGCTGCTGACGGACAGCGGCTTCTTGACGCAGATCGACGCTCTGCTGTGTACGCTGGAGGACGAGGATTTCACCGCCATGCTGCCCCAGCTGCGGCTGGCCTTCAGCTATTTCCTGCCCAGGGAGTCGGACCGGCTGGCGAGATCCGCCGCGGCCCTCCACGGACAGAAGAAATTGAAACGGACCGCGACAGATCCCGCGGCATACAGCCGGGCCGAGGCGGTGGACGCCTGGGCAGCGGCAAAACTGGACCAATGGGGAGGAGGGGAAGACGATGGCGATCTCTGACGGCGCGGCGCTGAACCGCTGGCGGCTGGTGCTGGGCAAGCAGGCCGAGGGGGAGCTGTCCCTGAATGATCTGAGGCTCAGCCGGATGGATGACGCCCTGGATTTCCTCTATGGCCGGGAGGCCGGCGCGGATGTGCGCAAGGGCGGCACTGGGGCCAGCAGCCCCACCGTGGCCCACTGGCTCAGCGAGGTCCGGAAGCTCTTTCCACAGGAGACAGCGGAGGTGCTGCAGCGCCACGCCCTGGACCGCTACCAGCTGACCGAGCTGCTGGCAGAGCGGGAGGTGTTGGAACGGCTGGAGCCCAATCAGGCCCTGCTGGAAACGGTGCTGAGTCTGAAGCACATGATGAAGGGCTCCGTCCTGGACACCGCCCGCCGGATCGTGGACAAGGTGGTCAGGCAGCTCATGGAACAGATGGAGCAGCAGGTCCGCAGCTCGTCTCTCGGGAAGCTGGACCGGTCCAGCCGGAGTCCCGTCCGGTCCATCCGGAATCTGGATTTCAAGCGGACCATCCGGGAAAATCTTTCTCATTATGATACGGTGAACAGCCGCCTGATGCTGGAAAAGGTCCATTTTAACGGACGCATCAAGCGTTACAATCCCTGGCAGGTGATCCTCTGCGTGGACGAGAGCGGCTCCATGCTGTCCTCGGTGATCCACAGCGCCGTCATGGCGGGCATTTTTGCAAAAATGCCCATGCTGGACACCAAATTGGTGATCTTTGACACCTCCGTGGTGGATCTCAGCGGCTTTGTGGATGATCCCGTGCAGGCGCTGATGAGCATCCAGCTGGGCGGCGGCACCGACATCGCCGGTGCCCTGCGCTACTGTGAATCGCTCATCACGAAGCCCCACCGGACCATGGTGGTGCTGGTTTCGGACCTCTGCGAGGGCGGCCCCCGGCAAAATCTGTACGGCGTGAGCCGGGACATCGTCGAATCCGGCGCGAAGCTCATCGCCCTGACGGCCCTGGACGAGAACGCGGCTCCGGCCTACGACCGGACCGTGGGCCAGGCCCTGGCAGACCTGGGCGCCTGGGTGGGGGCCATGACTCCGGCGAAGCTGGCAGATTTCATGGCCCAGGTCATGCGGCAGTGAGGAGGGGCGCTATGAACATACCGGAAAATCTCCGCGCTGCTCTGGCGGCGGCGGACGATGCCTATCTGACGGGCCTGAGCAACAAGGGCACCGTCAACCGGGCGAAAAAGGACTTGGAAAAGCTGACCCCCACCGCGGAAGCGGCGGGGGAGATGGCAGTCGTGACCATGGGCGGCGAGACGGTGATGCTGACCGCGCCCCTGGGCAAGAGTATGTGTTCCTGTCCCAGCACCTCCATGTGCCGCCACCGGATCGGGGCCATGCTCTGGCTCCGGGACCAGGCGGGGACGGCGGAGCCGAAAAAGCCCGAATTTGAAACCCTGAAAGCCTATCCCACGGAAAAACTCATCAAACAGCTGGGACAGAAGCGGGTCGCCGGGATCCTCTTCCGCCACCGCAGCGGCACCGGACCCTGGATCGAGGAAAACACCATCGTCCGGGTGGAGCTGCCCTGGCACCCGGCGGTGGCCCGGCTTCTCGAGCCCATCGGGGACAGCACCTGCTCCTGCCATTCGAGAACCTTCTGCAACCACCGGGCTGAGGCGCTGCTGTACTGGCAGCTGCAAAAGGGCATCGTCAAGCCCGAGGACCTGGAGCCGGAGGTGGAGGAGACAGGCCCCGACCCGGAGCGGACGAAGGGCGTGTGCAGCGCGGTCTGTCAGGTCCTGTCGGAGCAGCTGACTACGGGCCTGAGCCGGATGAGCGCCGAGGTCCGGGACACCGTGGAGCGGATGGCCGCCTTAAG
>JAFQSI010000205.1 GCA_017409645.1 Oscillospiraceae bacterium
CATGTCCACCCTGATCCGGGCCTTCGCCCGGACCGTGGCCGCGTGCCCCAATGCCCGGCTGCTGATCGCCGGCATCGGCGATGAGGAGCGGAAGATCCGGGCCCTGGCCGCGGAGCTTTGTCCCGCCGGGACCGTCCATTTCGCGGGCTGGATCAGCGATATGAACAGCTTTTACCACGCCCTGGACGTGAACATGCTCACCTCGATCTCGGAAACCTTCTCCTACGCCATCACCGAGGGCGCGCGGATGCACTGCGCCACGATCTGTACCCCCGTGGGCGGTCTGCCGAAGGTGGTCATCGACGGCGAAACGGGCTATCTGGTGGATGTGGGCGACGACGCGGCCATGGCCATGCGGATGATCACCCTGGCCCAGGATCCCAAACTCCGGGCCCGGCTGGGCAGCGCCATCCATGACAAGGTCCGGGCGGAATTCTCCGTGGAGGCCATGGGAAAGCGCCAGGAGGAGATCTATCACACCTTCCTCAGCCGCAGACGGCGGGCAGAACAGGGGCGGGACGGTGCCATCATCTGCGGCGCCTACGGCAAGGGCAACGCCGGTGACGACGCCATTCTGCTGAGCATGATCCGACAGCTGCGGCAGCAGGACCCGGATCTGCCCATCACCGTCATGACCCGCAAGCCCAGGGAGACGGCGGTCCAGACCGGCGTCAGCACGGTCCATATCTTCAACATTCCCGCCGCCGGGCGGATCATGAAGAAAAGCAAGCTTTACATCAGCGGCGGCGGCAGCCTGATCCAGAACGTGACCAGCAGCCGCAGCCTGAGCTACTATCTCTATTCCATCCGTCAGGCGAAGCGGGCGGGCTGCCGGGTCATGATGTACGGCTGCGGCATCGGGCCCGTGAACGGCGACCGGGACCGGGAGCGCAGCGGCCGGGTCCTGGAGCAGAATGTGGATCTGATCGCCCTGCGGGATCCGGAGTCCCTCCAGACCCTGCGCAGCTTCGGCGTAAAGGGCCCCGAGGTCTGCGTCACCGCGGATCCGGCGCTGCTGATGGAGGGCGACGACGCGGCCGCCCGCAGATATCTGACCCGCAGCGGTCTGGACCCGGATGGACGGTACAGCCTGTTCGTCCTGCGGCCCTGGGACGGCACCCAGGACCGTCTGGCGGCCATCTGCGCCGCCGCCGACTACGGCTGGGAGAAATATGGCCTGAAGCCACTGCTCTACACCCTGGAGCCGGGCCGGGACGACGAGATCACCCGGACCGCCGGGGCCATGATCCACGCCCCCTGCCGGGTGCTGCCGCCCATCACCGACGGCGCAGCCCTGTGCGGACTCATGGGCCGGATGGAGCTGGTGGTGTCCATGCGGCTCCACGCCCTGATCTTTGCCTGCGCCCGGCAAACCCGGATCGCGGCCGTTTCCTACGACCCGAAGGTGTCGGGCTTCATGAGCTATCTGGGCTCCGACGCCTGTGTGGAGCTGGAGCAGGTGACCCGGGAGGGCATGCAGGCGCTGCTGGACAGGGCCATGTCCGGGGAAGGGCTGCATCAGCAGGTCAGCCACCTGAAGGCCCTGGCCCAGGAGAACGGGATCCTGGCCGGAAAGCTGCTGAGAATGTGAATACGACAAAAGCCGGAGCGGGATGCTCCGGCTTTCAGCGTGTCGAAAAAGGTCCTTGCCTCTCCCTTTGGGAGAGGTGGCCCGCGTCAGCGGGTCGGAGAGGGCGCTGGATTTTCTTCGAAAATCCAGAAATATCGAATATTTGCAAGGCAAATATTCGATAAACCCTCTCAGTCATGCTTGCGCATGACAGCTCTCCCAAAGGGAGAGCCAAGGCGCTTCGCGCAAAATGGGTTTATCGACAGCCTGAAGCCGGAGCGGGATGCTCCGGCTTTTTGTCGTCTGTCGTGTCCTGTAGGGCGAGGGCATGCCCAATGCCGCAAACTGATGGGGCTTACTCGTAGGGAACGGCCTCCGTGCCGTTCCACAGTACCATGTATCAGGTTTTCTGACAGGTTTCCAAATATGGAAATTGTGGATTTTGATCCCTTTGGGAGCAAAATCCACGGGACGGCACGGAGCCCGTCCCCTACAAGAATATCCCTTAAGTTTGCGACATTGGTCATAACGGACGAACCATTGCGGTTCGTCCGTTTTGTTTGGGAATCCTTACAGATGCAGGACCCGGTCCTTGATCTCCTGGGTCCGGCCCTGGTTCCAGTACTGGGTGCCGATGTAGCCGCAGGTCCGGCGGGCCACGTTCATCTTGGCCTGGTCGGTGTTGCCGCAGTTAGGGCAGACCCAGATGAGCTTGCCGTCATCCTCTTTGATCTCGATCTCGCCGTCGTAGCCGCAGCACTGGCAGTAGTCGCTCTTGGTGTTCAGCTCGGCGTACATGATGTTGTCATAGATGAACTGCATCAGCTCCAGCACGGCGTCGATGTTCTGCTGCATGTTGGGGACCTCCACGTAGCTGATGGCGCCGCCGGGGGAGAGCTGCTGGAACTCCGCCTCGAAGGCCAGCTTGGTGAAGGCGTCGATCTCCTCGGAGACGTGGACGTGGTAGGAGTTGGTGATATAGCTCTTGTCCGTGATGCCGGGGATCATGCCGAAGCGGTTTTGCAGGCACTTGGCGAACTTGTAGGTGGTGGACTCCAGGGGGGTGCCGTAGAGGGAGAAGTCGATGTTGTGCTTTTCCTTCCAACCCTTGCAGGCATCATTCATGTGCTGCATGACCTTCAGAGCGAAGGGCTTGGCTTCTGCATCGGTGTGGCTGCGGCCGGTCATGTACTTGACGCACTCGTAAAGGCCTGCGTAGCCCAGGGAGATGGTGGAATAGCCGCCGTAGAGGAGACGGTCGATGGGCTCGCCCTTTTCCAGACGGGCCAGAGCGCCGTACTGCCACAGGATGGGGGCGGCATCGGAGAGGGTGCCCTTGAGCCGATTGTGGCGGCACATCAGACCCCGGTAGCACAGCTCCAGGCGCTCGTCGAAGATCTGCCAGAACTTGTCCATATCCCGGCCGGAGCTGAGGGCCACATCCACCAGGTTGATGGTGACCACGCCCTGATTGAAGCGGCCGTAGTACTTGTGCTTGCCGGGCTCGTAGTTTTTGGCGTTTGCGATGTTGCCTGCGCCCGCGTCGGTGAACCGGTCGGGGGTCAGGAAGGAGCGGCAGCCCATGCAGACGTAGACATCGCCCTTGAACTCGAGCATCTTCTTTTCACTGATGAAGTCGGGGACCATCCGCTTGGCGGTACACTGGGCGGCGAGCTTCGTCAGATACCAGTAGGGGGTACCCTCCCGGACATTGTCCTCCTCGAGGACGTAGATCAGCTTGGGGAAGGCGGGGGTGATCCACACGCCCTTCTCGTTCTTGACGCCCTCGTAGCGCTGGCGGAGTGTCTCCTCGATGATCATGGCCAGGTCCTTCTTCTCCTGCTCGCTGCGTGCCTCGTTCAGGTACATGAACACGGTGATGAAGGGGGCCTGTCCGTTGGTGGTCATCAGGGTGACCACCTGATACTGGATGGTCTGCACGCCCCGGCGGACCTCTTCGCGCAAGCGGTTCTCCACCACCTCGGAGATGGTGGCTTCATCGGGGGCGATGCCGTAGGTCTGAAGCTCCTTCTCCACGGTCTTGCGGATCTTCTCCCGGCTGACCTGGACGAAGGGGGCCAGGTGGGTCAGGCTGATGGACTGGCCGCCGTACTGGTTGGAGGCCACCTGGGCGATGATCTGGGTGGCGATGTTGCAGGCGGTGGAGAAGGAATGGGGCTTTTCGATCATGGTGCCGGAGATGACGGTTCCGTTCTGGAGCATGTCATCCAGGTTGACAAGATCGCAGTTGTGCATGTGCTGGGCGAAGTAGTCGGCATCGTGGAAGTGGATGATGCCCGCCTCGTGGGCCTGGACGATCTCCCGGGGCAGGAGGATGCGGTTTGTGATGTCCTTGCTGACCTCACCGGCCATATAGTCGCGCTGGACGGAGTTGACGGTGGGGTTCTTGTTGGCGTTCTCCTGCTTGACCTCCTCGTTGTTGCTCTCGATGAGGGAGAGGATCCGGTCGTCGGTGGTGTTGGACTGGCGGGC
>JAFQSI010000206.1 GCA_017409645.1 Oscillospiraceae bacterium
CCTGTGGGGGAGGCAAGAGGAGCGCTGATGACGTAAGCGGATCAGCATACCTGAAATGAAAAACGCCCCGCGGAAGCGGGGCGTGTGAAAAATCATTTGTAGAATTCCGTCGGCAGCACATCGCTCAGCTCGATGAGCATCGGATCCCGCTCGCCGGAGTAGCTGACCCGGAGCCGGGGGCTGCGGGTCGTGGAATCCTGCTTCAGCGGCAGGGTCAGGGTGACCTGCAGACCGCCCTCCGGCGGGGAAAGGAGCCAGACGGTGCCGCCGTGTACGGAGGCGGCCAGCTGCACCAGCTTCAGTCCCAGACCAAGGCCGGACCGGCCGTCGCCCAGGCCCGGCTCCCGTCGGTAGCGGGTGAAGGGATCGCTGCCGGGCCAGGGGGTATGGCCCTGGTCCCGGATGGTGATCCGGTAAAAGCGGGGACCGCTGCTCAGCTCCATGCGGATGGTCCCGCCGTCGGCGGCGAATTTCAGGGAATTGGACAGCAGATTGTGGATGGCCCGGGTCAGAAGCTGGGTGTCCACGCAGGAATAGACCGGCTTTCCCGGCCCCCGGAACTGAAGCTCCACGCCCCTGCTGCGGCAGACCGGCTGGACCTTCTCCCACAGCTCGTACAGCACCGCGCCCACATCCTGCATCTCCGGATGGAACGCGCTCTGGGGCGACATATTTCCCACGATCCGCAGGAGCCGATACAGCCCCCGCTCGATCTGGGCGACCTTTTCCGGGTCGGCGTCCAGCTCCTCCATCATCGACATCACATCCCCCAGGGGCTCCCGGAGGGTCTGGGCAGCCAGAGCCAGGATCCGCAGCTCCGAATCGGCGCTGTCGGGCTCCAGGACGAAGATCTGCCGGCCGTCGATGACCGTGACCGAAGCGTCATAGCGCTCGCCGCAGCACAGGAGCTTCAGACTCAGGAAGCCCTCCGTGAAGCTGCGGTATTCCTCCAGACCGGTCAGGAGCAGCTCCTCCACGTTCTGTTCCGGCCCGATCTGCCGGGCGAGGGCGGAACGGTTGGCGGCGATGATCCGGCCGTTCTCCGCGCAGAAGGCGGGACGGTCCATCAGCTCCAGCATATGGGTGATATTTCTCATGGGCGCGCTCCTTTCCGCGGCTGGATGTCCGAAGTTTTTCGACCCTTTCAGGGTACTATTATTGTACCCGTTTTTTACAAAATTGCAAGCAAAAAGAGGTGGTCCCATGAATATGCACGCAGAACACAGACGGCGGGTGAAAAATCGGTTCCTGAACGAGGGACTGGATCATTTCGAGGAGCTTCATGCCCTGGAGCTGCTGCTGTTCTTCGCCAATCCCCGGGAAGACACGAATCCCATCGCCCACCGGCTGCTGGAGCATTTCGGGAACCTGCGCCATGTGCTGGAGGCCCCGCCGGAGCAGCTCATGGCCGTCAAGGGCGTGGGCGAGCATACCGCCATCCTGCTCTCCCTGATCCGGGGACTGTCCCAGAAGTATATGCTCAGCAGCGACGGGACCGTCACCGTGCTGAACACGCTGAAGGAGTGCGGCGATTATCTGACCAACCGGTTCATCGGCCGCCGGGACGAGGCGGTGATGCTGCTGTGTCTGGATGCCAAGCGGATGCCCCTGGCCTGCCGGATCGTCAGCGAGGGCAGCGTCAACACCGCCGAAGTCTCCGTCCGGAAGGTGGTGGAGGCGGCCCTCTCGGTCAATGCCACCACCGTGGTGCTGGCCCACAACCACCCCAGCGGCATCGCCGTGCCCAGTATGGAGGACATCGTCACCACCCGCCGGATGGCTGTGGCCCTGGACGCGGTGGGCATCCTCCTGGAGGATCACATCGTGGTGGCGGGACGGGACTATGTTTCCCTGCGGGATTCCAATTATTACGACCCGGAGCAGTGCAGACTGCTGATATAAGGAGGCATCCATGGACAAATTCAAACTCGTTTCCGATTATAAGCTCTCCGGCGATCAGCCCGAGGCCGTGGCCCGGCTGGCCCACGGCGTGGACCTGGGGCTCCGGGAGCAGGTGCTGCTGGGCGTCACCGGCTCCGGCAAGACCTTCACCATGGCCTCCGTCATCGAGAAGGTGAACAAGCCGACCCTGGTGCTGGCCCACAATAAGACCCTGGCGGCCCAGCTCTGCTCCGAGTTCCGGGAGTTTTTCCCCCATAACGCCGTGGAGTATTTCATTTCCTACTACGACTACTATCAGCCCGAGGCCTACATCGCCCACACGGACACCTACATCGAAAAGGACGCCTCCGTCAACGAGGAGATCGACCGGCTCCGCCACAGTGCGACCTCCGCGCTGTTCGAGCGCCGGGACGTGATCGTGGTTTCGTCGGTGAGCTGCCTGTATGGCCTGGGCGACCCCATCGACTACAAGTCCATGGTCATCTCCCTGCGGGTGGGCAACGAATATCCCCTGGACGATGTGCTGCGTAAATTGGCGGAGATCCGCTACGAGCGCAATGACATCGATTTTTCCCGAAACAAGTTCCGGCTCCGGGGCGACACCCTGGAAGTTTACCCCGCCTACTGGTCCGGCAAGGCCATCCGGGTGGAGTTTTTCGGGGATGAGGTGGATCGGATCTCGGAGATCAACGCCGTCACCGGCATGGCGGAGCGGTATCTGGACCATGTGGCCATCTACCCCGCCAGCCACTATGTGGCCTCTCAGGAAAAGCTGAGCCGGGCCATGACGGACATCCGCCGGGAGTGCGATGAGCAGGTGGCCTTCTTCCGGGCCCAGAACAAGCTCATCGAGGCCCAGCGCATCGCCCAGCGGACCGCCTACGACCTGGAGATGCTCACGGAGATCGGCTTCTGCAACGGCATCGAGAACTATTCCCGGGTCATCCAGGGCCGGGCCCCCGGCACGCCGCCCACGACCCTGCTGGACTATTTCCCCGAGGATTTCCTGATGTTCATCGACGAGAGCCACGTGACCCTGCCCCAGACCCGGGCCATGTACGCCGGCGACCGCAGCCGCAAGGACGCTCTGGTCAATTACGGCTTCCGGCTGCCCTCGGCCTACGACAACCGGCCCCTGAACTTCCAGGAATTCGACTCCAAGCTCAACCAGGTCATCTATGTCTCCGCCACGCCTGCGGAGTATGAGCGGACCCGCTCCGCGCAGACCGTGGAGCAGGTCATCCGGCCCACGGGCCTGCTGGACCCCATCGTGGAGGTCCGGCCCATCGACGGGCAGATCGACGACCTGATCGGCGAGATCAACGCCCGCACCGCCAAAAACGAGCGGGTCCTGGTGACCACCCTGACGAAAAAAATGGCAGAGGATCTGACCAGCTACTTCCAGAAGGCGGGCATCCGCGTCCGGTATATGCACTCGGACATCGCCGCCATGGAGCGGATGGAGATCATCCGGGACCTGCGGATGGCAAAATTCGACGTTCTCGTGGGCATCAATCTGCTGCGCGAGGGCCTGGACCTGCCGGAGGTCAGTCTGGTCGCCATTCTCGACGCGGACAAGGAGGGCTTCCTGCGCAGCGAGACCAGCCTGATCCAGACCATCGGCCGCGCCGCGCGAAATGCCGAGGGTCGGGTCATTATGTACGCGGACAATGTCACGCCCAGTATGCGCGCCGCCATCGACGAGACGGAGCGCCGCCGGGGCATCCAGGACGCCTGGAACAAGGCCCACGGCATCGTGCCGAAGACCGTCATCAAGTCTGTCCGGGATCTGATCGAGATCTCGGCCCCCACCGCCGAGCGCAAGTCCCGCACCGGCGTGAAGATGACCAGGGCCGAGAAGGAGCGGGAGATCGCCCGTCTGGAGAAGCAGATGAAGGAGGCCGCCCGGATGATGGAGTACGAGTACGCCGCCGTCCTCCGGGACCAGATCATCGAGCTGCGGGGCAAATAAAGAGAGGACTTGAGATGGAGAAAAAGATCGGAACATTTTTGATGATCATGCTGGTCATCTGCGCCGTGCTGCTCCTGGCAGCCACGGACAGCGGCGGCTACCGCCCCGAACCCACCCAGCCCACGGAGCCCGGGGAGACGACCGTCCAGACCACCGGCACACAGCCCACCGAGCCGCCGGTCCTGGCGTCGCCGCCCACCGCGCCTGCGTCGGATGCCGCTGCCCGGGTGGAGCGGATCCTGGACGGAAAGGTCCTGGCCCAGACGGCACTGTCCCACCGGACCTACGAGTCCGGCCTGAACCGGGTGGAGGGCACCGAGGGGGCGTCAGAGCTGTCCTGTGCCTACCGGCTGGGCGAGCTGGCGGCCCAGCGGAAAATGAACCCCATCTCCGGCTTCTGGCTGCTGGTTTCCGGGGGTGTGTATGAAAAACAGCCGGATACCTCCGGCGTGCTGTCGGTCCCCGAATTTTCCGTGCCGAAGCAGAAGAAAAAGCAGTATGACTACACCGACGAGGGAGCCCGGAAGCTGCTGACGGACCTGCTGACCCTCTCCGCCAAAATGGACGATGGTCTGGAGCTGGAGCTGAGTCTGCTGGGGGCCAACGGCAAGGTGGAAGCCGATCAGGTATTCCACGCGGAGCAGGAGGGCTGCCGCTATGCCTACTTCGTCTGCTCCTCGGACCGGTCCACCCACCTTTTGTGCTTCTACCTGCGGTCCGACGCCGCCGGGGAGAAGATCGCCGATGTGGAATTCCAGCTGCTGAACATGCGCCACGCCACCGGCGATGCGCTGTCGCTGTCGGAGCTGGAGACGCAGGGCGACCGGCAGGCCGCGGCGCTGATGGCCGCGGCGGAGCTGCTGATGACGGGTAAAACCACGGCGTCTGCCGGTCAGATCCCCTTCAGCAGCGAGGTCGGCGGCCTGTCCGCGTCCGTGGAGCGGTTCTATTTCACCGCCGACGGAGAAGTGGGTACCCTGACCAATTACCGCCTGGGCTGAACGAAAAGGGCCTGCTGCGTTTGCAGCAGCCCCTTTCGGACCATCAAGGAACCCCTAAAACGCGAAAAACGCCTTGGCTCTCCCAGAGGGAGAGGCAAGTGACTTTTTTGGCAAGCTGAAAGGGCCTGTTGCAAAATGCAACAGGCCCCTTTGTCATGCGTTGGGATCGTTATGGAAGTTTTCAATGTAGTAATCGGAGGCCTTGCTCAGCTCGCTGTTGAATTTCTCATAGCCCCAGCGCTCGGCCAGTGTGGGCAGATTGGAGAACAGATTGGTGCCCAGACCCAGCCGGTCCCCCTCGATGGTGCAGCCCATGGCCGCCAGGGTGGTAGGGAACAGGTCCACGCCGCAGTATTCCCGGTTCTTGGTGTTGCCGGATTCCAGGGCGGAGTTCAGGATGCAGTGGTAGACCATCCGCTGATAGCTGTTGTCCACATTGCTCTGGAAATAGCCGTTGTCCATGGACAGGTGGTCGCCGGTGATGATGACGGTGGTGTTCTCATAGAAGGGCTGCTCCTGGAGCCAGCGGACGAACTCCAGCACCTGACGGCTGGAGCAGGCGATGGACTGCTCATAAGTCTCCTCATACTCGCCCCGGCAATATTCGCACTGGTAGCCGCCGATGTGGTGGGTGTCCACGGTGAGCATGGTGAAGGCGAAGGGCTCATCGCTCTGGGAGATCTCCGTCAGCTCCTGCTTCGCGTATTCGAACAGGTGCAGATCCTCCATGCCCCACCAGACGAAATAGTCCTTCGGGATGATGCCGTCCCGCCGTGCGGTGTAGATGTCATAGCATTGGTCCAGACCGTGCTGCATAAAGTAGGGCTTTCTGCCGCCGAAATTGGCGTCGGAGCCCACCATCAGGGTAGTATGATAGCCGGCATCCTCCAGGAGATTTGTGATGGTGGTGACGCCGGGCAGGAACAGCTCGCCGCCCTGACCGTAGTCGTTCTGATTGCCGGAGGGGGTCTTGAGACTGATGCCAGCAGTCTGGGATACCATGGCGGCAATGGTCCAGCTGGCTCCGTTGGTGGCGTGGAAGCCGCCGACGCCGTCGGTGTGGGAGAAATTGATGTTGTCCCTGGCCAGCTCGTACAGCTCCGGGATCAGATTGACATCGGAGGCACCGCCCAGCTCTTCGGAGAGATAGGTCGTCTCCATGGATTCAAGCATGATGTAGACCAGGTTCCGTTTTTCCTCCGGGAAAGTGATCTCCACCGAATCGGGATCGACATATTCCCGGTCATACATGCTGCCGGGGTAGAGCTGGTCCCGGACATACAGGAAAAATCCGGTGTCATACATGGAATAGAGCAGCAGAACAGCGGATCCGGCGACGGCAAAAAAACAGCTCAGCCAGGCAGGGAAGGGGAACAATTGCAGCTTTTTGATGATCAAAGGCCGCCTGGGCTTCCAGAACAGGACGACACAGGCCGAGATGCCGAGGAACAGAGCCGTGGCAAGCTCCTTCAGATAGAGCTTCAGCATATCGGGAGAGGTGCCGCCGATCCCGGAGGTCAGGGTGAAAATGATCGAATCGAAGCCCGTGGCTCCGAAGGAGTTCATATACCAACGGGCAGAAAATGCAAGCACGAAGCTGAAGACGATCAGGATGCAAAGAAAGATCGTGACAGGTAAGGGAAGCCGGGGGGAGACACGGCTTTTTGCTGGGACCGGCATGGCGAAAAACCTCCTGAAGTTCAGAAAAATAGGAAACTGATCGAAATGACGGGGAAATCATATCAGATTTCAGGGCTGAAATCAAGGGCGGCAATTCTTAAGTTTTTGTGGAGGAACAAAAAGGAAACGGCACCGCATTGCGGTGCCGTTGGTGTGACAGAGCGGGCTCCGGATTTTCAGAGAACGGCTTCAGTCATGCAGTCAGAGCCGCGACTGTGGGTTATCGACACTCAGACAGGCCCGCCGGATGGCGGGCCTGCGCTGGTTTATTGTGACGATTGCGTGTGAAACGGGATCATGCCATGGCGCGATACAGGAAGGTCACGATCTGGGCACGGCTGCAGGTCTGACCAACGCCGAAGGTGTTGGCATCGATGCCCTTGGTGATGCCGTTTTCCACGGCCCACAGGACGGGGATGTAGCAGAACACATTGGGATCGGCCACATCGTCGAAGGTGGACGTGGCTGCCGAGACCTCGGGCTTGCCCATGGAGCGGTACAGGAAGGTGACCACATGGGCGCGGGTACACTCCATGCCGGAGCCGAAATGGGAGGCGTCCACACCCTTGGTGATACCCGCTTCCAGGGCCCAAAGGACAGCCTTGTAGCAGAAGTCACCCTCAGACACATCCACGAAGGGGTTCTCATGGGAGACAGGCTCGGGAGAACCGGCGGCGCGCCACAGGAAGGTGACCACCTGAGCCCGGGAGCAAGCCAGGCCTGGGCCGAAATGGGTGTCGTCGATGCCCTTGGTGATGCCGTTTTCCACGGCCCACATCACGGGATCATGGTAGAAAGCGTCCACGGGAACATCCAAAAAGGGATTCACGGAGGGAGTCTCCTCCTTTTCGCCGCAGCGGGTGCAGATGCCATCGACGAAGTCGTGGCCCAGCGGGTCGGTGTGGTCCGCCACGTAGCTCTCGCCGCAGGAGCAGGTGTAGGTGGTGTAGCCGCCCTCGGTGCAGCTCGGCTCGGTGACCACGGCGGTGTAACTGTGTTCATGGGGCTTTTGGACCTCCAGCGTCAGGGGAAGCTGCTGGAGCTGTCCGTTTTCTTCGGCTCCGAGGTAGTCGGTGACGATGGAAACGGTGGTCTCGCCGCTTGCCGCAGGCCGGAAGGTCAGGCGGGCAACGGTCCGCGTATCGGAGATCATCTGGGCGTCTGCCAGGGATAGTTTGATCTGTCCTGCTGCGGCCTTCCATGCAAAGGCGTCTGCGCTGCCGCTGACGGCGGTCAGCTCCAGCATGGAGCCGTCGAAGGAAACGGTCATATCCGCATTGGTGCCGGGGGCGGGCAGGGTGACGTCCACATACACCAGCTCATCCCGGATCTCTCCGGAGGACAGGGGAGCGGCTGCGCTGTGGAGGGTCCCCTGGGCCTTGGTTTCCCGGATGCCCGTCAGTTCTTCCTGCTGCTCTACGCGCACGGGCATGGACGTCACAGAGAGGGCCTGATCCGGCATGATGACGCCGATGTGGTTCCGGACCTCGCCGGGCTCCATCAGACCGGCAACGGGCCAGACCCCGTCGGCAAAGGTGCCCAGCTCATAGCAGGCCTTGCTGCCGCCGGCCACGTCGATGGCCATTAAGACGACATGGTCCCGGGTCTCCTTGTAGGCGCTGTAGTAGAGCATCTCGCCGTCGAAATAGGCGGAGCCGTAGTAGGGAGTATCCATCTCGAAATCCAGCTTGGTGTAGATGCCCTTGGGGGCCAGGGTGTCATGCTCCAGATAGTAGTATCTGCCGTCCTGCTCCAGGAAGCCCATCAGGTAGACATAACCCAGCCGGTCGATGATGAAGTACCAGTCGACCATGGTGTCATAGCTTCCGTAGTTGTACGGCTGGGTGCCCACGTAGGCCAGGGCCACCAGATTGTTGGAGAACATGTAGTACCAGTTGTAGTAGTCGCCGGTTTCGGCGTCCACGTGCAGCACATTGCCGCCGTAGACCGCCATCAGGGAGTTGCCCGGCGCGCCGGGGGCGGGGGCCAGATCCACATAGGCGTCGGCGGAGGGGCCGATCCGGGTGGCTGCAAAGGTGTCGGGATCCAGACGGTACAGGTCGGAACTCATGGAGTCCATGTAGATGGTGGAGGCGTAGAGCCAGCCGTCCTGGCTCATGGTGGCAGCGGCCAGATCGATGCCCAGGCTCTTGTCGGAAAGCCTGGTGTAATCCGGGATCCGGGAGGTGCTGAATTCACTCATCCAGGCCTTGCCGTTCTCGTCCCGGATGACGGCCCGGAGGGTCTTCTCATGCTCAAAGGTGGAAACGGTGCAGCTGGCGCGCTTGTCAGGGTCGATGACGGAGGCGGCGGTGATGACGCACTCGCCCAGCCCCACAGCCGTTACCCGGCCGTTTTCGTCCACCCGGGCCACGGAATCGTTGGAGGAGGACCAGCGCACACTCCGGTCGCTGACGTACCAGGGCCAGACGGTGGCCTCCAGGTCCATGCCGTTGCCCAGAACGACCCGGGTGTCGGTGTGGCTCAGCTCCACCCGGTCCACGGTGTCCACGGGGTCAAACATGCCCTCGTCATGCTCCGGACGGGTGTAAAGGCCAACGAGCGTTGCCTCCTGCTCGGCGATCACGGTGACTTCGGCGGTTTTGGGATCGATCTCCAGCAGCACGTTGGGGTAGGCCCAGTATAGCCTGCCCTCGTTGTGGTCCCAGGCCATGCTGCTCAGATGGGTGGAGTAGAACTCGCCCATATTGCCGACGGTGGTCATGTGGGGGGCCAGACCCGTGATCTGCTCCAGGGTGTAGGTGTAGAGCTTGCTGGAGTCGTAGCCGGCGGAGTAGAAGTTGCCTGCGGTGTCGATGGCCATGGTATTGACGTCCACGGGCAGCTCGCAGATATCCTGCAGCTCGCCGTCGTCCATGTCGATGGTGGCAAGGTACGGCCTGGCCTCCCGGTTCAGCTCGGAGTAGTACTGGACATAGAGACGGCCGTCGGCGTGGTTGTAGGCCAGATCGTTGACGCCGGTGATGAGGCGCTCCCGATTGGGATCCAGCTGGCAGATCCGCTCGGTGACGCTCAGGTTCTCGTCATCGGCGACACAGAGGCTGTTGTCGGTGGTGATGACGAACACATGGCCGCCCACGTATTCCGCGGCTCTGGCCAGCACCGGCAGGCCCGTCTCTGCGAGGAAGGAGGTCTGACCGGCCCGGTCCACGCCCACATAGGTCATGGTGTTGTAGTCGATGGCGGTGAAGTATTCCCGCTCCATGGTGCCGAGGTCCATCTCCACCCGGTAGGTGGTCACGTTGTTTGCGTAGTCATAGACTGCCACCAAAAATTCGGTGCCGTAGGCATCGGCAATGTCCAGCTCCACGGTGACGGTCTGGCCCAGCTGGGTCTGGTTGGGGGATTTGACGCTCATTTTCCGGGTGCCGTTTGCGTTCAGCAGGGCCACGGCGGCCACATGGCGGTTGTCCCGTGCCGTGACGGTGAGCTTGTCTCCATCGATTTGGGACAGGTCGATGTCCAGGGCCTCGGGGGCGGTGTTGTCGATGGTGAAGGTGGTGGTCATGGTGCTGCCGATGCCCAGATCATCGTAGGGATAGCTGCCGTCGCTCTGGCGGTAGTAATGGGGCACGGCGGTCAGGGAGACGGCCACCTCGGTACCCTCGCGCAGGGGCGCGCCTGCGGCGTCGCGGCCGCTCCAGTCCAGACGGGCGTACTGGATGGCGTTCAGCCACTGACCGGAGGCGGGATCATAGAAGGCGGGGAACAGCTCCCCCAGCTCCCGCTGGTAGTACACCTCGCCGGTCTTTACGTTGGTGATCCGGATCCGGGCGGAACCCGCACCGCGGATCAGTGTGAAGCCCTGCTCGGTCAGGCGGGAGGCGTCCACGCTGTTGAAGGCGTTCCGGTCGGGGAGGTAGGTGTCATCGTCCAACACGGGATTGCCGCCGTAGTAGTACTCCTTGCCGTTGCCGTAATCGATGCCCAGGGCGTTGCCGTAGGGACCGATGGCCTGGTAGAGATAGGGTGTGGTGCTGCTGGTCATGTGGACCAGCTCCATCAGGGTGCCCCGGTCAAACATGGAAGGCTCGGACCAGTCGCCGTAGAAGGCCAGCACGGGGATGGAATGGACGGTACCGGCTTCTGCCGTGCTGCGGGCATAGACAAAGGCCTGCACGTAAGTACCCTTGGGCGTCTCGGCGTCCAGCTCCTGTTTGGCCCCGTCGGTCAGGGCCATGCGGACGGATACGGTGACGGTGCCCTTTGCGGGAACGGTGACGGTGTCGCCGCTGAGAGACGCGAGCAGCAGGTGGGCGTCATAGGAGTTGACCAGGCCGTCGCCGCTGATGTCGCCCTCGCCCTGCAGAGCGGGCTGATTGCCCACCACGAACTCCAGCAGGAGGTCCGCGTCGGCGGCGTCGGTCCTGCCGTCGCCGTTGAGATCATGCTCCCGGGAACCGGCGGCAAGCATGGCGTCGGAGTAGAAGGTCACATCCGCGTCAATATCCGTTGTCCGGGTGTCCAGCAGCCGGATCTCGCTGCCGGAGGAATACGCGAAAACATCCTGCCGGAACAGATCCGCACCCAGGGTGTAGGCCTGCTCGGTGTCCTCCAGATTGGTGATGGTAAAATCGAAGGTGTAGATGCCGTCGCGCAGGGGATCGTCCCCCAGCTCGGCCTTGACCTTGTAGTCGTTCTGGCCCTCGACCTTGACGAAGGAGTCGGCCTGGGCAGCCAGATCCACCCGGGCCAGACCGGCACCCTGGTGCAGCAGGGAGTAGTAATTGCCGCCGCTGGCTGTCTCCCGCAGGGGCTGGGCGGTGGACATCAGCAGGCTCTGGGCCAGATGGCGGGGGCTGAGGCCGGTCTTCTCCGCCAGTCCCTCCTCCCGGATGACCTGGGCCAGCAGGGCGGTCATGCCGGCCACCTGGGGCGCGGCCATGGAGGTGCCGGACATGGTTTCATACAGGGTGGAGCCGCCGCCATTGATGGGGTTGGAGCCCCAGACGGAGCGGATATTGCCGCCGGGGGCGGTGATCTCCGGCTTCAGCGTCAGGCTGCCGGGCACGCCCCAGGAGCTGTAGTCGCTCATGGTGTAAGCGCCGGTGACGCCTGCGCCCGTCCTGCCGTAGACCGTCATCGTGCCGGTATAGGCGATGTCGCTGACCTTCGCGGAAGCCGCCATGATGGCCAGGGTATCGGAGCGGCTGATGGCAGCCACGGGATTGGAGTAATAAACACCCGTCAGATCGGGGCCGTACACGTTGTCGTCGCTGTCGCAGATGACAACGGCGGCAGCGCCCTTGGCGACGGCAAAGTTTACCTTGTCGGCGTTGGACAGCCCGCCGCCGGCGACGAAGACGATCTTCCGGGCCACATCCAGACCCAGATAGTCCCCGGCATTGCCCGGGGCATCCAGCAGCACAAACTCATACGCTGTGCCGGAGCCGCCCGGATCCAGGGAGGTAAAGCTGCGGCTGCCGAAGCCGGAGGATTCCTGGTAGAAGCAGGTCCTGCCGGAGACTGTGAAAAAGGTACCCACGGCACCGGCATTTTCCACGGAGGCCACGGTGAAGGCGCTTCCATAGGAGCCGGGGGAGCCCACGGTGTCAAAGGACACGTCATCGTGGTACAGGTAGCCGAAGGTGGAGGATCTGGCCCAGTTGTAGGCGTTGCCTGCGGAGATGACGACCACGGTGTCGGTGTCCTGCATCATCTCCATCAGCTCGCCGAAGACATCGGTGTAGGGGGAGCCGGGGGCGGTGGTGCCCAGGGACAGATTCACCGCATCGCAGCCCAGCATGATGGCGTCCTCGATGGCGACCATGTAGTCCGAGTCAAAGGGATTTCCTCTGCCGAAGACCTTCATGGTGACGAGCTGGGCGTCCGGGGCGACGCCCAGCATCCGAACAGCGTCCCGGGCATCCGCATAGCCGCTGCCGGAGGGGATATAGCGGTTGGCGGCGGCGATACCGGCCACATGGGAGCCATGCTCGCCCTGCCGGTCGTTGTCGTGGACGATGTCCAGGCTGTAGTCCACATAGTTGAAGGCGAAGGGCAGCTTCTCATTGAGATACAGGTCCTCCGCCGTCAGACCGCTGTAGCGCGCATAGGCATGGAGCTGGGGCAGCACCTTGGCGATGGTCTGATCCGTCATCAGGTCCAGGGTGGCCTTGTAGCGCTCCGGGTCCATGTCCCTGGCGGCGGCATTTTGTTCCAGAGCGTACAGATACGCGCCGTTGTCGAAGGACTGGTGGTCCGTATCGATTCCGGTGTCGATGATGGCGACGCGGCTGCCCGCGCCGGTGTAGCCGCTGCTCCACAGCTGTCCGGAGCCGATCATGCCGGAGCTGGGGTAGGCGGCGGGGGAAACGCTGTCGTGACGCGCCGCCGATGCGGGCTCATACTGGGCCTCCAGGGCAACGCTCCTGACGCCGGGGACGGCGGCGATCTCGTCCAGGGAGCCGTAGGGCACCCAGGCGGAGATGATATTGCCCACCAGGGTCAGATTCCAGACCACGTTCAGCGGACGGCCCTTCAGGGCCTGGGCGGAGATGGTCTTCTCCATCCGCTTCTGGGTCGCCAGAAGCTCCGCGCGGTAGGCCACCGCCTCGCGGTTGGAGGCGATGCCCATGGTGGCGTAGCCCGCTTCCACCGCGGAGGGCTTCTCCAGCATGATGGACACGCGGACCAGCTCGGCATCGCCGCGCTCCGCCGTCTCATCCTTTTGGACCGGACGGTGGGACAGCTCTGCCGGGATGGGCAGGTCGACCTTTTCCCAGACAAGGCCGGAGGCATGGACCGCAGGGATAAACCCCAGCACCATGCAGAAGACCAGCACCCAGGAAAGGAACTGCTTCAGGGAATGTTTCATATGCGTCTCTCCTTTTATTGAATTTCCTTTTTCAGGATCATTTACATAATATCCGCCGGACCTGACGGGCGCAAGCGGTATGAATACGTTATCGACCAATGCGCAGATTTTTTATAAAATAACAGATATTCCCTCCGATTTCCGTGACAAACTCACGATAAAAGGACCTGCTGCGGCGTGCAGCAGGTCCTTTCAGTTTACAGATTGTCCTTTGCGGCGGAGAGCATCAGCTTGATGCGGTTGAGCTGGTTGACCTCCGACGCGCCGGGGTCATAGTCCACGGCGGCGATGTTGGCCTGGGGGAATTCGGCCTTCAGCCGCTTGATGACACCCTTGCCCACCACATGGTTGGGCAGGCACGCGAAGGGCTGGATACAGACGATGTTGGGGACCCCCTGCTTGATCAGCTCGATCATCTCGCCGGTGAGGAACCAGCCCTCACCGTACTGATTGCCAATGGAGAGGAAGGGCTTGGTCTGCTGGGCGATCTGATCGATGGGCATGGGTGCTTCGAAGCGCTTGGACTGCTCCAGAGCTTCCAGCGCGGGCTTCCGGATTTTCCGAATGGCGTCCACTGCGATTTTGGAGGTGGTACTGCTGGAACGCTTGATGCCCAGGAACTCGGAGCGATACTGGTTGTTGTAGAAGCTGTAGTTCAGGAAGTCCATCAGATCGGGGACCACGGCTTCGGCGCCCTCCTTTTCCAACAGCTCCACCAGATGGTTGTTGGCCAGGGGCATGTACTTGACCAGGATCTCGCCGACAACACCCACCCGGGGCTTGCGCAGCTCCTCGTGAATGGGCAGACTGTCGAAATCCGCCACGATCTGTCGGCAGAGCTGCTTGTAGTGTCTGCCGCTGCGGCCGGAGGTCAGGGCCTCGGTGCATCTGCGCTGCCATGCGCGGTGCAGGGCATCGGCGGAGCCGGGGACCTGCTCATAGGGCCGCACCCGGTACAGGCAGCGCATCAGAAGATCGCCGTAGACGATGGCCTGGAGTGCGTCCATCAGCATACCGGCAGAGATCCGGAAGCCGTCGTTTTTCTCCATGCCGTTGGCATTCAGAGAAATGACGGGGATGTGAGGCAGACCTGCCTTTTCCAGGGCCCGGCGGATGAAGGCCACATAGTTGCTGGCCCGGCAGCAGCCGCCGGTCTGGGCCATGATGATGGCGAGCTTGTCCGTGTCGTATTTTCCCGACAGCACCGCCTGCATGATCTGACCCACCACGGTGATGGAGGGGAAGCAGGCGTCGTTGTTGACGAATTTCAGACCCACATCTACGGCACGGCGGTCGTCGTTGTCCAGGACCACGATGTTGAAGCCGTACTTCTTGAATACCGGCTCCAGAAGGTCAAAATGGATGGGGCTCATCTGGGGCGCCAGGATGGTGTAGCCCTCGTTGAACATCTGCTTCGTGAATTCCTGCCGTACATAGGGGCTGTGATCGGGCTTTGCCAGGAGCTGCTTCTCCCGGCGCATATCCATGGCGGCCAGAAGGGAGCGGATGCGGATCCGGACGGCGCCCAGATTGTTGACCTCGTCGATCTTCAGCAGGGTGTAGAGCTTGTTGCTTTTTTCCAGGATCTCCGCTACCTGATCCGTGGTGACGGCGTCCAGACCGCAGCCGAAGGAGTTCAGCTGCACCAGCTCCAGATCATCCCGGCTTGCCACGAACTGGGCCGCCTTGTAAAGCCGGGAGTGGTACACCCACTGGTCCACCACACGCAGGGGAGGGAGGGTGTCCTCCACGGGCAGAGCGTCCTCGGTGAAGACCGTCAGACCGTAGGAGGCGATCAGCTCCGGGATGCCGTGGCTGATCTCCGGATCGATGTGGTAGGGGCGTCCCGCCAGGACGATGCCCCGGCCGCCCCTGGTTCGCATGGCCTCGTAGACCCGGCGGCCCTCCTCCCGGATGACGGCCTTGGCGTTTTGCTGTTCCAGCCAGGCCGCATGGACGGCGGCCCGGATCTCCTTTTCGGGAATATTCCATTCTTCCGCCGCAGTTTTCACCAGACGGTCTGCGGCGGTCTTTTCGCTGGTGAAGGCGATGAAGGGCCGGATGTAGCGGACGTCTCCGTCGGTGATGGCTTCGACATTGTTTTTCAGATTCTCCGCGTAGGATACCACGATGGGGCAGTTGTAGTGGTTCTGGGCGTTTTCCGTCTCCTGATGCTCGAAGAACACGCAGGGATGGAAGATGGTCTTGACGCCCTGCTCCACCAGCCACTGGACATGTCCGTGGGACAGCTTGGCGGGATAGCACTCGGATTCGGAGGGGATGGACTCCATGCCCAGTTCGTAGAGCTTCCGGTCTGACCAGGGGGACAGCACCACCCGGAAGCCCAATTCCTTGAAGAAGGTGGCCCAGAAGGGGTAATTCTCGTACATGTTCAGCACTCTGGGGATGCCGATGGTGCCCCGGGGGGCGTTTTCCAGGGGCTTGTAGGGGGTAAAGAGCCGCTTGCGCTTGAATTCCACCAGATTGGGGGCCTTTTCACCCTTACCCGCGCTGCCTGCACCCTTTTCACAGCGGTTGCCGCTGACGTGCTTTCTGCCGCCGAAATGATTGACGGTGAGCATGCAGTTGTTGGAGCAACCGCCGCAGCGGACGGAGGTGGATCTATATGTAAGACGCAGCATTTCCTCCAGGGAGAGCATGGTGCTTTCCTGTCCGGTGTAATGACTCTTCGCCGTCAGGGCTGCGCCGAAGGCTCCCATCAGGCCGGAAATATCCGGGCAGGTGGCGTCCACCCCGGCGATCCGCTCAAAGGCCCGGAGGACGGCCTGGTTGTAAAAGGTGCCGCCCTGGACCACGATATGCTTTCCCAGATCCTCGGCGGATGCCAGCTTGATGACCTTGTACAGGGCATTTTTGATGACGGAGTAGGCAAGGCCCGAGGAGATGTCGGACACGGACGCGCCCTCCTTCTGGGCCTGCTTGACGTTGGAATTCATGAACACGGTGCAGCGGGTGCCCAGATCCACGGGAGCCTTTGCAAACAATGCTTCTTTGGCAAAGCCCTCGGCGGTGTAGCCCAGAGAAGTGGCGAAATTCTCGATGAAGGAGCCGCAGCCGGAGGAGCATGCTTCATTGAGCATGATGGAATCCACCGTGCCGTTCTTTAGCTTGATGCACTTCATATCCTGACCGCCGATGTCCAGCACGCAGTCCACCTCGGGGTCGAAGAAGGCGGCGGCGGTGCAGTGGGCGATGGTCTCCACCACGCCCTCGTCCAGAGAAAAGGCGGATTTCAAGAGGGCCTCACCGTAGCCGGTGGAGCAGGAGCGGACGATCGCTGCGGAAGCGGGCAGCAGCTTTTTCAGCTCGCCGATGGCGTATTGGGCCGTCAGGATGGGGTTGCCCTGGTTGCTTGCATAGAAATTCCAGAGCAGCTCGCCCCGGCTGCCGATCAGCGCCAGCTTGGTGGTGGTGGAGCCGGCGTCGATGCCCAGGAAGCAGGGGCCGGAATAGGTGCGGATGTCGGCCTTGGTCACCACGGCCCGGCTGTGCCGGTCGCAAAAGATCTGATAGTCGCTTTCGTTCCGGAACAGCGGCTCCAGACGGGGCATCTCGAAGGTGACGCTGACACCCTGCTCCAGCCGGTCGATCAGCACGGACAGCTCCGCAGCCTCCGCATCGCCGGCCACCAGGGCTGCGCCCATGGCAGCGAAGAGGTGGGAATTCTCCGGGTCCACGGTGGTCTCGTCAGTCAGCTTCAATGTGCGCACAAAGGCGGCCTTCAGCTCCGTCAGAAAGTGCAGGGGGCCGCCCAGGAATGCCACGGTGCCCCGGATGGGCTTGCCGCAGGCCAGACCGGAGATGGTCTGATTCACCACCGCCTGGAAAATGGACGCCGCCAGGTCGGCCTTGGTGGCCCCCTCGTTGATCAGGGGCTGGATGTCCGTCTTGGCGAAGACGCCGCACCGGGCGGCGATCGGGTGGAGCTGCTTGTAGTTCTTTGCGGCCTCATTCAGCCCCGCTGCATCGGTCTGCAGCAGGGACGCCATCTGGTCGATGAAGGAGCCGGTGCCGCCGGCGCAGACGCCGTTCATCCGCTCCTCCAGACCGCCCTTGAAATAGATGATCTTGGCGTCCTCGCCGCCCAGCTCGATGGCCACATCCGTCTGGGGGGCTGCCTCCTTCAGGGCGGTGGCCACGGCCACCACCTCCTGAACGAAGTCGATGCCCAGGGCGCGGCCCAGATTGATGGAGCCGGAGCCGGTGATCTTGACCTTCAGGGCACATTCGCCCAGCTGCTGCCGGACAGATTTCAGCAGGGAATTGAGGGTCTGCTGGGTGTGGGCATGGTGACGGCGGTAGTCACCAAAGAGGATCTCATTTCGTTCATTCAAAACCACCAGCTTGACTGTGGTGGAGCCGATGTCGATACCGGCACGATAGGTATTCATAGTCACGCTTCTTTCTCTGGGTTTTCAGTGTTTACCAGTTTCGTATTATAGCAACTTTACCGATGAAAAAATAAACAAAATATGAACGGAATGGGGACAAATGGCTAAGTTTTGGTTAAAGTTCTGAGAACGGACGCATCGGCCTGATCTGCAGGCGAACCTCATGCCCCTATCAGAACGAGGCGCCATCCAGTTGGATTTGTTGCAATTTCATTTGTTCTGTGGTAAAATACACGAAATTAACCGTTGCTTCGGCAGTTTTCCAGCGGAGGGTTCCGCCGTTATCACACATTGGAGATGGAGCATGCAGGCATGAAGATCGTGAGAAAATATGGATATTTATGGATACTCTTTCTGCTCCTTGGTGCGGTTTTGTGCGGCTCCTTTCTCCGCGGCGAGCCTGACCGTACGCGGTTTGTCCTGGGGCATGGGTCCGATGCCCGGGAGATCTCCGTATATGATGCCGGTGATGGAGCATGCTTCGTGTTTCTGCCCTCCTATGCGGAACTCGATGAGGTCACGATCCTGACGGAATCGGAGCAGCCCGTGATCCTTGGGGGAACGCAGCTGCACAGCGGCATGTCCTGCGGTGATTTTGAATTTGAGACGCCCTATGCCTTCTGTGATGCAGATCACCGGGATTCCACCCTTTGCTTTTACAGATCCGGGAGTGTGGCGACGATCTACATCGATACGCTTTCCGGAAGCATGGACCGGGTCCACGCGGACAAGAACGCGGAAGAAGCTGCAACGGTGGAATTATACACCGCCGATGGAGCCGCTGCCTGTAAAAGCATACAGGCGACGGTGAAAGGGCGCGGCAATACGACCTGGAGATATCATAAAAAGCCGTACCTGCTGGAATTGTCGGATTCGACGGATCTGCTGGGAATGGGGGCGGCGACCGATTGGATCCTGCTGGCCAACGCTGCGGACGGCACCAATCTGTACAACAAGCTGATCTATGATCTGGCGGGCCAGTTGGATTTCCTGTGGACGCCCCAATGTGAATATGTTGACGTGTATCTGAACGGGGAATACAACGGACTGTATCTGCTGTCTGAAAAGGTGGAGACAGGTCCCGACCGACTGCCGATCCATACGGACGGAGAAGCCTTCCTGGGCGAATTCGGATTGTTTGAAAACAGGAAGGATGGGTACATCCTCGAAACGCCACGCGGACGCGGTGCCCAGGTGGAGTATCCGGAGATCGTCTCGGAGGCAGAGCAAAAGCGTATGGATGCCCTGCTCGGCCGGATGGAGGCAGAGCTGCTGTCGGGCGGTGATCTTGCGGCCTCCGAATGGGTCGATCTGGACTCCTGGGCGCGCAGGTACATCATAGATGAACTGTCCGGGAATGTGGATGCCGACCGGGCCAGCTGCTTCTTTTATTATTATGAAGGGCGTTTTTATGCAGGGCCGATCTGGGATTACGACAAGGGCCTGGGCAACTGTCAGCAAAGCAGAAACCCCTGTGCATTCGTGGCGAATAATTCGGAGCGATCTGCCAACTATTCGCTGCCCTATTATCCCGTCCTGTACAGCAATCCCTCGTTTCTCAACCGGGTGAAGGAACTCTACAAAACGGAATTCCTGCCGCTGCTCAACGAGCTGATCAACGGCGGTCTGGAATTGCGTGCATCGGAGCTGAGCGCAGCATCCCAAATGAACGCGCTGCGCTGGAGGGGCCTGACGCCGGATCTCGACTCGGCGGTTCTGATCCCCATGGACCCGGAAAAGCTTCAGGAGCATCTGACCCGGCGGGTGGCGTTTTTGAACAGCGCATGGATTGACAACAGGGAGTATGTTACGGTACAATTCGAATTGTCCCCCGGCGCGGAATATGTCAATTACGCGGTTGAACGGGGCGAACCGCTGCTTGGTCAAACAGATCTGGCAGATGGGGTCTGGATCGATCTGGGATCCGGTGAGGTTTTCCGTCCCCAGATGCCGGTTGAGAAGGACCTGATCCTGGTCAGGCAGGAGACGCCGGCAGGCGCAGAGCCGACCCGGGACGCAGCGGGGGATAACCGGGGAGCTATGCTCCCGATGCTGGGCGCAGTGTGCTTTTTCTGCATGCTGGTCGGTTTGGCGATCAAGGATCGGCGGCAGAACGGACCGCCGGGGAAAGGAGCCGGCAGATGAGTGGGAACGATGAAAAATACCGCCACGAGCTGAAATATCTGATCAGTGCCGCACAGATCCCCCTCCTGGAAAGCCGGCTGTCCGGCATCATGACCCCGGACCCGCACGCGGCGGATGACGGCATGTACACCATCCGCAGCCTGTATTTTGATGATTACCAAAACCGGTGCTATTATGAAAATGAAAACGGCACAGATCCCCGGGAGAAATTCCGGATCCGGATTTACAATCACGCAGCGAACCGGATCGTCCTGGAGTGTAAACGCAAGGAGCGGGGAAAAACCCGGAAAACATCTGCGCCGCTCACCATCGGGCAGTGCAGACGCCTGATGGAGGGGCTCCCTCTGATCGACGACGGAGATCTGACGCCGTTGCAAAGGAAGCTGAATCTGCAGATGAAGCTTCGGTCGCTTCACCCGGTGGTGATCGTTGAGTATGAACGAAAGCCTCTGGTTTACAGGAACGGCAATGTGCGGGTCACATTCGATACGAATATCTCCACCAGCTCCGCTGTGCAGCATTTTTTTGATGCGCGCATACCCCGGCGGCCCGTCATGCCTGCGGGACAGCACCTGCTGGAGGTAAAATTCGATGAATATTTGCCGGATTTTATTTACCGGAGCCTGAATCTGGGGAGCCTTCAGCAGACGGCGTTTTCAAAATACTATCTCTGCCGCAAATATGGATCGTACCGATAGGGGGACAACATGAATTTTTCTGACATCTTTAAAAAATCCTTTCTGGAAGGCTTTGCAGCCACGGACATCAACATTTATACCGCGTCTGCTGCGATGCTGATCACCAGTGTTCTGGCCCTTTACATATTTTTGGTGTACAGGACTTTGACCAGGAAGACCTTCTATTCCAAGAGCTTCAATATTTCTCTGGCGGGGATCGCACTGATCACCGCTGGGATCATCGTGACGATCCAGTCCAGCCTGGTGGTCTCCCTCGGTATGGTGGGCGCGCTGTCCATCGTGCGGTTCCGTACTGCGGTGAAGGATCCGATGGATCTGATGTTCCTGTTCTGGTCCATCGCGGTCGGCATCATCTGCGGCGTGGGCCTGGCGGAGATCGCGGTCCTGCTGAGCGTGATCCTGACGGTCGGCATCGTGGTGCTGGATCTTCTGCCTGTTGCAAAGGCGCCGATGATCCTGGTCGTCAACGCCGTTGAGCTGAATGCGGAACAGGAGATCCTGGAAGTGGTCAGACGCTATGCAAAGCACCATACAGTCAAATCCCGCAACCTGACAAGATCCAGCCTGGATCTCATCATTGAGCTGCGCGTTTCGGATGGAAGCGAGCTGATGCAGACGCTCATGCAGCTCGATTCGGTGGAAACGGCATCTCTGATGTCCCACGATGGAGAAGTGTCCTTCTGAATGACAAGGGCCTGCTGCTTTTTGCAGCGGGTCCTTTTTTGCAGTACGCCTGCGGCGGACAGGAAAAATCTGCCGTTTCCCCTTGTGCGGAGGGGAACGATGGGCTATAATGTCGGTAATCCTGAAAAGGAAAAAAAGAAAAGGAGAAAAGCATATGAGCAAATCCTGTAAGCGGATCCTTTCCTGGCTGATGGTGCTGTGCATGGTGCTGCCGCTGTTCCCGGCGGCGGACGCTGCCCAGGTCACCTGGCGGGAGACGGATCAGAAGATCACCGCACAGCTTTCTGACCGGCTGGTCAGGGAAGATGCGGCGCAGACCCGGGACGACAGCGAGATGGTCCGTGTGTCCATCGTGCTGGAGGCCCCCTCCACCGTGGAGGCAGGCTACGCCACCATGGGCATCGGCTCCAACCCCGAGGCCATGGCCTACCGGGCGGACCTGATGGCTGTCCAGAAGAAGATGGAGAAGACCATCTCTCTGCAGGCCCTGAACGGCCGTCCCCTGAATGTGGTCTGGAACATGACGTTGGTTGGCAACATCATCTCCGCCTGGGTGCCCTACGGCTCCCTGGACGAGATCGCCGCCGTTCCCGGCGTCAGGACCGTGGCTATGGAGGCGAAGTATGAGCCCTGCGTGGCCGAGCGCAGCGAGGGCGTGGCCCCCAATACCTACGCCAGCTCCGGCATGATCGGCTCCTCCGCCCTCTGGCAGAGCGGCTACACCGGCGCGGGCACCCGGATCGCCATTGTCGACACCGGCACGGACACCGACCACCAGTCCTTCGACAACGGCGCGTATCTGTACGCCCTGCGGCAGAACGCCGCGGCAAAGGGCGTCAGCTATGAGGAGTACATCGAGTCTCTGGATCTGCTGACCGCAGAGAAGATCGCCGCTGTCCTGCCCGACATGAACCTGCATCAGCTCGATGACTCCATCACGGCTGAGCAGCTGTACATGAACGAGAAGCTGGCCTTCGGCTACAACTACGTGGATGCCGACCTGACCATCGTCCATGACTACGACCAGCAGGGCGAGCATGGATCCCACGTGGCGGGCATTTCCACCGCCAACCGCTACATCCCCACTGAGCAGGGCGGCTATGCCGCTGCTGCGGATACCGTCCTGATGCAGGGCGTGGCTCCCGATGCCCAGCTCGTGACCATGAAGGTCTTCGGCGAGGAGAGCCCCTATGACTCCGACTACATGGCCGCCATCGAGGATGCCATCGTACTGGGCTGCGATGTGGTCAACCTGTCCATGGGCACCACCGCCCCCGGCTCCCCCTACACCGATGTCTACAGCGACCTGATGGAGATGATGACCGGGACCGATACCGTGGTGGTCATCTCTGCGGGCAACGCCTCCAACTGGGCCGCGACGACCCTGCATGGATATCTGTACAACGACGACGTC
>JAFQSI010000207.1 GCA_017409645.1 Oscillospiraceae bacterium
CTTGCAGTGCCTGTCACGGCCGCACCGGCTCAGTCCGGCGTGACCATCACCCAGGTGGACAACAGCGCCGTTTCCGTTGATCCGCTGCAGCGCATCGACGGAGAGGTCACACCCATGGATCCCTACATCGATACCGATGTGGTCCGTGTGTCCATCATCCTGGAGAAGCCCTCCACCATCCGTTCGGGCTTCAGCTCCCTGGACATTGCTGCCAACAAGGCCGCGATGACCTACCGGGCAGACCTGAAGGCTGAACAGGACCGTCTGGTTTCCCGGATCGAGAAGGCCACCGGCAGCAAGCTGGATGTGGTCTGGAACCTGACCCTGGCCGCCAACCTGATCTCCGCCAATGTGCGCTATGGTCAGATCGAGGCCATCGAGGCCGTGCCCGGCGTCGAGCGGGTCCTGATCGAGCAGCAGTATGTGGCTGAGCCCGTGGAAAAGGGCAATCAGGTCAATATGGCCACCTCCGGCGGCCAGACCGGCTCCGCCCTGGCCTGGGCCGAGGGCTACACCGGCGCCGGCACCCGGATCGCCGTTATCGACACCGGCTCCGACACCGACCATCAGAGCCTGGATGCTGCCGCCTTCGAGTACGCCCTGGCTCAGCTTGCTGCGGAAAAGGGCGTTGACGCAGACGCTTATGTTGAGTCCCTGGATCTGCTGACCGCAGAGAAGATCGCAGCCGTTGCTGATGAGCTGAACGTCTCCATCGACCCCGAGACGGCCTATGTCAACAGCAAGCTCCCCTTCGGCTACAACTACAAGGATGCCGACTATGACATCGTCCACGACAACGACGAGCAGGGCGAGCATGGTTCCCATGTGGCCGGTATCGCCACCGCCAACTCCTATATTGCCAAGGGCGACGGCTTCGTCAAGGCTCTGGAGGAGGTCTATGTCCAGGGCGTTGCTCCCGAGGCCCAGCTGCTGACCATGAAGGTTTTCGGCAAGTCCGGCAGCCCCTATGACTCCGACTATTTCGCTGCCATTGAGGACGCCATCGTCCTGGGCGCGGATTCTGTGAACCTGTCCCTGGGCTCCATCGCCCCCGGCCGGGGTACCCATGACAACGATGTGTTCGAGCAGGTCATGGACGACCTGACCGAATCCGGCGTGGTGGTCGCCATCTCCGCCGGCAACTCCGGTCCCTGGGCCGAGATGGCTGAGAACGGCGGCTACCTGTACGCCACCGACGTCAGCCAGCACACCGTGGGCCAGCCCGGCTCCTTCACCAATTCCCTGGCCGTCGCCTCTGTGGAAAATGACGGCATGGTGGGCTACTACATCTCCGTCGGCGGTGAGATGATCGTCTACAACGAGGACAACAACGGCGGCGAGTTCACCAACAAGCTCTTCCGGGAGATCGCCGGTGAGCATGAGTACATCTTCCTCGACGGCGTGGGCAAGGCCGAGGACTGGGCCGCTGTGGCCGATGTCCTGCCCGGCAAGATCGCCTTCTGCTCCCGCGGCGAGACGAATTTCGTGGAAAAGGCCACCCTGGCCGTGGATGCCGGCGCAAAGGCTGTCTTCATCTACAACAACCAGAGCGGCATGATCACCCTGGATCTGACCGAGTACACCTACACCAATCCCGTTGCAGCCCTGAGCCAGGTCCAGGGCCAGCTCATCCGGGAGAAGTCCACCCCCGTCACCGACGACAGCGGCAACGTCCTCTACCGGACCGGCACGCTGACCGTCTCCGACTCCATCGGACTGGGTCAGTTCAACAGTGAATTCGACACCATGTCCACCTTCTCCAGCTGGGGCGTTCCCGGCTCCCTGGAGCTGAAGCCTGAGATCACCGCCCCTGGCGGCAACATCTACTCCCTGAACGGCATGGACGCCACCGGCACCGGCTACGAGATCATGTCCGGCACCTCCATGGCGTCTCCCCAGGTGGCCGGTATGGCTGCCCTGATGGCCCAGTATGTACGGGAGAACGACATGACCGGCAAGACCGGCCTCAGTGAGCGTCAGCTGATCCAGAGCCTGCTGATGTCCACCGCGACTCCCATCCTGGCGTCTGAGGGCGTTTACTACCCCGTGATCCAGCAGGGTGCGGGCCTTGCCAATGTTCACGACGCCATCAATGCCGACTCCTTCGTCACCATGGACCCCGGCTCTTCTTCCGGCGATGCCGACGGCAAGGTCAAGGTGGAGCTGTTTGACGATCCCGACCGGACCGGCTCCTACAGCGCATCCTTCACCCTGCACAATCTGCAGGACCAGGAGAAGACCGTCAGCCTGAGCGCCGACTTCTTCACCCAGGCTCTGCTGTCTGACGGCGAGTTCGACTACATGGACTACACCACCGCCGCCCTGGCCATGGATGTCATCTGGACCGTGGACGGCAGCCGCGCCCGCACCGTCTCCATGGACGGCTGCGACTTCAACGGCGACGGCACCGTCAACACCGCCGACGGCCAGGCCCTGCTGGACTATGCCACCGGCGTCCGCAGCTCCCTGAACGACATGGCCCATGCGGATGTGGATGCCGACGGCGATGTGGACTCCCATGACGCCTATGTCTTCCTGAAGGGCCTGTCCACCACCACTGCCACCCTGCCTGCAAAGGGCTCCGTGGATCTGACTGTCCGCTTCACCCTGACCGAGGGTGCCCGGAGCTTCATCGAGGAGAGCTTCCCCAACGGCACCTACATCCAGGGCTTCCTGTTTGCCCAGGTCGAGGGCGGCACCGCCCACTCCATCCCCGTGCTGGGCTTCTACGGCAACTGGACCGACCCCGGCATGTTTGATGTGGGCCAGTGGACCACCTACGCCACCGGCGAGGACAAGCGCATCCCCTACATCGGCCGTACCCGCGGCAATGATTTCCAGGTCATCTATGACTGGGATCCGGGCTACAGCTACAGCTTCGGCGGCAATCCGCTGGTCCCCGATTCTGTGTATATGCCCGAGCGCAACGCCATGAATTCCGCCGACGCCCTGTCCGGCGTCAGCTTCATCGCCATCCGTCACGCCGACCAGTCTCGTGTCGTGGTCCGCAATGAGACGCAGGACGAGGTCATCATGGACGTGGCCACCGGCGCCGTCAACATGGCCTACTACTACGGTGCCCTGGGCTGGCAGAACAGCGGCATGACCCTGACCACCAACTTCCCCCTGAAGGACACCAACGAGAACGACGAGATCTCCATGGCCTTCACCCTGATCCCCGAGTATTACATCGATTCTGAGGGCATGGTCGATTTCGATGCCCTGGGCGAGGGCGCGACCCTGTCCACCAGCTTCCGCATCGACAACACCGCCCCCGAGCTGTTCAGCGCCAGCATCGATGTGATGAACAACACCATGACCGTCAAGGCCTCTGACAACAACTATGTTGCCGCCGTTGGCCTGTACAACAAGACCGGCACCCGCTGCCTGGCCCAGACCGGCGCCAAGCAGGATATCGCCAAGGGCGAGACTGCCGAGTACACCTTCTCCCTGGACAAGGTCAACGGAAAGAAGTTCCTGCTGCAGGTCTTCGACTACGCCATGAACCGGTCCACCTACATGATCGAGATGCAGATCGGCGAAGCCACCGACCTGCCCGATATGATGGCCTACGACCTGGTGTCCCGGCACTGGGCGGGCTTCGACAAGACCTTTGAGTACAACTACAAGGTCGGCACCCCCCGGATCGCCTACGCCGATCATGTCTACTACGCCGCCACCATCGCCGAGCATTACGTCTTCGCCTCCACCGACAAGGGCGAGCTGTACGTCATGCCCGAGGATGACCTGTCCGACACCACCTTCATCACCGATCTGGAGATGGTCCTGTACGACATGGCCTACAACATGGCCGACGGTGAGATTTACGGCGTCAATGAAAAGGCAGAGCTGGTGACCATCCACAAGCTCTCCGGCGAGGTGACCAAGGTCGGCCAGATCGGCCTGGACACCAACACCCTGGCCTGTGACGCTGAGGGCACCTTCTACTGCAACGAGCTGGGCACCGGCAAGGTCTACTCCTTCACCCTGGACACCATGGATGAGCCCGAGCTGCTGATGGAGGATCCCTACCTGACCTCTGTCGATCCCATCATGGGCGCCGACATGGGCGGCACCACCGGCAACATGGGCATGGAGTACAATCCCAACACCGGCATGCTCTGCTGGAACTCCCACTGCGAGGTCCTGATCGGCAGCTACATCACCTACGCCTACTACTACGAGATCGACCCCGCCACCGGCGAGTATACCCGCTACGCCGACTTCTGGCACGAGATGTCCGGCCTGATCATCCCCGTCCGCGCCGGTAATGACAACAGCTGGGCCAAGCCCACCGACGAAGTGATGGCTGTCAAGCTCAACAAGAGCGAGATCGATGTGATCCGGGGCACCAGCGCCCAGCTGAGCGCCAATGTGCAGCCCTGGACCGCCACCGACCGGACCGTCACCTGGACCTCCGCCGATGAGTCCATCGCCACCGTCGACAAGCGCGGCCTGGTCACCGGTCTGGAGGAGGGCACCACCACCATCCGGGCCACCTCCAACCTGGATCCTGCCATGTACGCCGAATGTACCGTCAACGTGGAGATCCTGGACGTCACCATCCACGGCACCGTCACCGACGCGGATGCCAACACCAGCTTCTATGACTGGGATATGTCCTCCGAGGAGGGCTGGAAGGCCGGTGCGGACATCGACCATGTGATGACCTCTGCCACC
>JAFQSI010000208.1 GCA_017409645.1 Oscillospiraceae bacterium
CCGAGGGCATGGACAAGGAGATCCTGATCCCCACCGCCACCTCCGGCGACACCGGCAAGGCCGCCCTGGCGGGCTTCGCGGATGTGCCCGGCGTGGGCATCTGCGTGTTCTATCCCCACGGCGGCGTGTCCGCCGTCCAGCGGGCCCAGATGGTCACCCAGAAGGGCAGCAATGTCCGGGTCTGCGCCGTTCAGGGCAACTTCGACGATGCCCAGACCGGCGTGAAGAACATCTTCGCCGCCTGCGCAGACGGCAAGCTCCTCGAGGGCAAGGGCATCGAGCTGTCCTCCGCCAACTCCATCAACATCGGCCGTCTGGCTCCCCAGATCACCTATTATTTCAAGGCCTACGCCGACCTGATGAGCAGGGGAGAGGTCAAGCTGGGCGACAAGGTCAACTTCTGCGTCCCCACCGGCAATTTCGGCGACATCCTGGCCGGCTACCTGGCGAAGAAGCTGGGCCTGCCTGTTGGGAAGCTGATCTGCGCGTCCAATACCAACAAGGTCCTCGCGGACTTCATCCATACCGGCACCTACGACCGCAAGCGGCCCCTCCACAAGACCGATTCTCCCTCCATGGACATCCTGGTGTCCAGCAATCTGGAGCGGCTGCTGTACCTGCTGTCCGGTCAGGACTCCCAGCTGGTGGCGGGCCTGATGAAGCAGCTGAATACCGAGGGCGCTTACACCGTCCCCGCAGAGCTGAAGGCTGCCATCGACGCCGAATTCTGGGGCGATTATGCCGATGATGCGGCCACCTTCGCCGCCATCAGCAGGGTGTGGAAGACCTACGGCTACCTCTGCGACACCCATACCGCCGTGGGCTGGCAGGTTGCAGAGAATTATGTCAACCAGACCGGCGACAAGACTCCAATGGTGGTCCTGTCCACCGCCTCCCCCTATAAGTTCCCCGCCGCGGTCCTGAGCGCCATCGGCGGCGACACCAGCGGCGACGAATTCGAGCAGATGGAGCGGCTGTCCGAGATCACCGGCGTGCCCATTCCGAAGAACCTGACCGGCCTGAAGGAGCTTCCCGAGCTGCACACCGGCGTCATTCCCAAGGACGAGATGCTGTCCTTCGTTTTGGGTGCATAAGTGCGGAAACATCTGTAGGGCGGGGTCATGACCCCGCCGACGCACCAAATACCTGTACAAGGGCAGGTCAGATGCAGAAACCTGCAAAATTGCTCCACCGATGAAGTCAGGCGTTCATCCGACCTGGTCGGCGGGGGCATACCCCCGCCCTACAGGGAAAAGGAAAAGAGAAAGTATGAAAAGAGTTACCATAAGAGTCCCGGCCACCACCGCCAACTTGGGTCCCGGCTTTGATGCCTTCGGCTGCGCGCTGAGTCTGTATACGGACGTGACCTTTGAGGAGTCCGAGTACGGTTTGGAGATCACCGGCTGTCCCGAGGAATTCACGGGGCCGGACAATCTGGCCTATGTGTCCTACTGCGCCGTCATGGCCACCATGTGCGAGGAGGTCCGGGGCGTGAAGATCCACATCGACGCCCACATCCCCGTCTGCAGGGGCCTTGGATCATCCGCTGCCCTGCTGGTGGCGGGCGCCATGGGCGCCAATGTCCTCCACGGCAGCAAGCTCTCCACCCAGGGCCTGCTGAACATCACCAACGCCATGGAGGGCCATCCGGACAACCTGGCCCCGGCCTTCTACGGCGGTCTGACGGCCTCCATGGTGGACAACGGCCTGCCGGTCTGCGTCAATTTCCCCCTGCATCCGGACTGGGAATTTCTGGCCCTGATCCCGGATTTCGACCTGCCCACCACCAAGGCCAGAGCCGTCCTGCCGGATCAGCTGAGCCGGGCGGACGCCATCTACAACATCGCCCACGGTGCGCTTGTTTTGAAGGCCCTGGAACTGGGCGACGGCAAGCTCCTGCGCAATGCCATGCAGGACAGGCTCCACCAGGGCTACCGCAAGCATCTGATCCGGGACTACGAGAAGATCGAGGCCCTGGTCCGGACCACCGGCGCGGCCTTCTGCCTCTCCGGCGCAGGACCCACGCTGCTGTGCATCACCCGGGACAAGGATCTGGAGGAGCGGCTCATGGAAAAGCTGCCCCGGATCACCGAGGCCAGCTGGGATATGCTGCCCCTGCACGTGGAGTTCCAGGGGGCACACATCCTCGAAAGCGAATAAAAAAGCGGTGCATCACGCACCGCTCAGACGATGGAAGAAACCCAATTTCAAAAAGAACTGTCATTGCGAGGGCGAAGCCCGTGGCAATCCGCATCCCATGCGGTGCAAGGCACCGCCCGGCACGGTGGGCCGGAAAGGGAACGGATTGCCACGTCGGGCTGCGCCCTCCTCGCAATGACAGCTTTTTTGGTACGCTGGAGTGGTGCTTAGGCACCGCTTTTTTTCGCGATCCGGAAGCCGAGGGCGGCTCCCAGCAGATTCAGGATCAGGTCGTCCACCTCGCAGAAGCCCCGGAGGGTGAACAGCTGACCTAATTCGACGGCCGTCATAATCACCGCTACCATCCCCATGCACCGCCAAAAGCTTCGGCATTTTGGCAGCAGGGTGCGCAGAAAGAACCCCAGGGGCACGAACATGAGGATATTCCCGCCGATGTTGTAGACCACCGTCCACAGCACCGCCGGGTAGGGATTGTAGTAAAGGGCCCGGAGCATACTGCCCATGGAGGAGAAGGGGACCGGGTTCACCCGTCCGGAGAGCTGGGCCCAGTAATCCGTGACCTCCACGCCCCGGAACCGGACGAACAGCAGCCACAGCATCAGAAGGATGTAGGCGGCAAAGCCCGCCCATAGGAGTTTTCGTTTCATCAGATCACCGCCGGTATTGTAGCACAGCCCATCGCTGTCTCCAATGGGTAATTTTCACAAATAATGCTTGAATTTTGGTCCGTCTTATATCATAATAGATAGAAGACAAAAGAGGAGGAAATCTGACCAAATGGCAAAGCTCTATTTCAAGTACGGCGCCATGGGCTCCAGCAAGACGGCCCAGGCGCTCATCACAAAATACAATTACGAGGAAAACGACATGCGGGTCTGGCTCATCAAGCCCAGCGCCGACACCCGGGACGGGGCCCAGATCCTGCGCAGCCGCATCGGCCTGGAGGCCCAGGTGGACGTCATCACCCCCGCCATCGATGTGTATCGGCTTTTTGAGAAGACGAAGAAGGATCAGTGCGACGTCATCATCGTCGACGAGTGTCAATTCCTGGTGCCGGAGCAGATCGACCAGCTCCGCGCCATCGTCAACGATTTTTCCGTGCCGGTGCTGTGCTTCGGCCTGCGGACCGACTTCCAGACCAAGCTCTTCCCCGGCTCCCGCCGGCTGATGGAGCTGGCCGACTGCATCGAGGAGATCAAGACCATGTGCGACTGCGGTGCCAAGGCCACCGTCAACGCCCGGATCGACTGCGAGGGCCACATCGTCATCCAGGGCGCTCAGGTGGTCCTGGGCGGCAACGACAGCTACATCGCCATGTGCCACAAGTGCTACATCGCGGGCATCCGGGAGCGGAAGGTCATCAAGCTCCACGGACAGGGCTGAGACGCAATGTAAAATTGAAAATGGAAAATTGAGAATTACGCTTTTGGATCACCGCCGCAGGCGGCACCATCATTTTCCATTTTCAATTATCAATTATCAATTCAAAGGAGTAATTATCATGGATATCAAGGAAATTCTGAGCAAGTGCGACCACACCCTGCTGCTGCAGCAGTCCACCTGGGCCGAGATCCAGGCCATCTGCGACGACGGCATGAAGTTTGGGACCGCCTCCGTCTGCATCCCCGCTTCCTTTGTCAAGCAGGCCAAGGAGTATGTGGGCGACAAATTAGCCATCTGCACCGTCATCGGCTTCCCCAACGGCTACTCCACCACCGCCGTCAAGTGCTTCGAGGCAAGCGATGCCGTGGACAACGGCGCGGACGAGATCGACATGGTCATCAACATCGGCTGGGCCAAGGACGGCAAGTGGGACGCCATCACCGCCGAGATCGCCGCCATCAAGCGCAGCTGCAAGGGCAAGCTGCTGAAGGTCATCATCGAGACCTGCCTGCTGACCGACGAGGAGAAGATCCAGCTGTGCAAGTGCGTCTCCGACTCCGGCGCAGACTATATCAAGACCTCCACCGGTTTCAGTAAGGCCGGTGCCACCTTCGCCGATGTGGAGCTGTTCGCCAAGCATGTGGCCCCCCACGTGAAGATCAAGGCCGCCGGCGGCATCTCCTCCCTGGAGGACGCCGAGAAGTTCATCGCCCTGGGCGCAGACCGCCTGGGCACCTCCCGCATCGTTAAAATTGCCAAGGGTCTGGCAAACGACGGCACCTATTAAGAGTGAAGATTGAAGAGTGGAGATTGGAGATATCTTCACTCTCCACTCTCAA
>JAFQSI010000209.1 GCA_017409645.1 Oscillospiraceae bacterium
GGATTCGTTGAGGTAGCAGACGGTGAATTCCTTCAAAGGATGGTCCCGGTGGAATTCGCCGGGGAGCAGGTCCATGGCCCACTCGAGATACTTGGTGTTGTTCATGTGGCCGTTGCGGTCGAGCTGACCGAAGCGGACCTTCCGCTCGGTGGCGGCGGGCAGATTTTTGGGCGTCAGGGATTTGGGGCTGGGCAGCTCCCCGCCCCGGGTGCAGCCGGGGACGGCGATGCCGCTTTTGCCCGGCAGGACCATGGCCCGGGTCTTCAGATCCATCAGGATCCACAGGGCGATGCACCGGAACAGCTCGTTTCCCTCTGCATCATAGGCGACGGTGGCTCTGGGGTAGGCCACCCGGCTCTCGGGCATGGGCCACGTCTCGATGGTGATCGTCTCATAGGCCTTCGGCAGCCGGGTGACGGAGACGGTCTGCCGGGTGATGGCCCAGAACAGATTTTTTTCGGCCATCTCCTCCCAGCTCATGTGCCAGGCGGCACACTGCTCCCCTGCCGCCTCCTGCATGAAGCCCAGAATGGTGGAGGGCTTGACCCGGCCAAAGCAGTCGCAGTCGTTGCCGTAGAGGGTGAATTGTTTCCGAAAAATGGGTTCCATTTGTGTTCCTCATTTCTGATCAAAACCGTAGGGAACGCCTGATTGCGCACCCAAAATGCTTCCACCTGACAATGCTGTCAGCGAAAGGGCTGTCCGATCAATGGGCCGGACCTCCCACAATCGCTGTCATTGCGAGGGCGAAGCCCGTGGCAATCCGCATCCCCGCAATGCGAAGCATTGCCCTGCCCCAACGGGGCAGGAAAGAGAACGGATTGCCACGGCCTTGCGGCCTCGCAATGACAGTTGTAGTCGTAACCTGGTTCTATCAATACAGCTTGCCCAGCTCGCTGACCACGATCTCTTTTCCGTGGATCTTCGACCAGTCGAAAACGGTCGCAAGCTCCTCCGCGGAGATGGGCGCGGCAGTTTCGGTCAGTCCCACGGCGTGGGCCAGGACGCCGATGAGCTGCTCAGGCTTCAGGCGGTTTCTCAGGGCGCCCATGTCCAGATCCTGGTCCCGCTTGCTCAGACGGCGGCCCTCCGGGGCCATGAGCATGGGGATGTGGGCGTATTCGGGATGGTCAAAGCCGAATAATTCCTGCAGATACATCTGTCTCGGCGCGGAGCTTAACAGGTCCCAGCCCCGGACCACCTCGGTGACGCCGGACTCGCCGTCGTCGACGGTGACGGCCAGCTGGTAGACATAGACCCCGTCGGCCCGCCGGACCACAAAATCACCGCAGTCGGTGCTTAAGTTTTCCCGGTAAAGGCCCTGGACATGATCGAAAAACGAAAATTCCCGGTCGGGGACCATGACGCGCCAGCTGGGGGCGCGGGTTTTTGCCGCCCGCTCCTTATCAGTCAGGCTCCGGCAGGTGCCGGCGTAGACGTAGGTCCCGTCGGAAAGATGGGGGGCGTTGACATTGTGCAGCTGGCTGCGGGTGCAGTAGCAGGGATAGAGGAGATCTTTCTCCCGCAATTGCGCGAAATAGCGGTCGTAGACGGCGCTCCGGGCGCTCTGGGGCTCAGTTTCCGCATCCCAGTGAAGGCCCAGCCAGCGCAGGTCGTCCCGCAAAAGCGCGGAGTATTCTGCCTTTGTGCGCAGGGTGTCCAGGTCCTCCATCCGGAGGATCCAGTCGCCGCCTTTGGATTTGGGGCTGAGCCAGCTGAGCAGTGCCGCGAAGACATTGCCCAGGTGCATCCGGCCCGAGGGGGTGGGCGCGAAGCGCCCGACACAGCGTTTTTCCATGGCCTTACTCCGCGATATCCAGGTCATCGGCATCGATGTCCACAGTGTAGGGATTGTAGGACTCGTTGATGAGATCGGCCACCTTTTCCGGATAGAGGATGAAGTAGCTGGCGCCGCCGCGCATGTCGGCGTAGCCGGGCAGGGTGTCGCTGGTCATATTGTCCATGCTGCCGAGGATGGTCTTGCCGATCCAGAGGAAATTCCCGGCGGTCAGATCCGTCAGGCTCTCCTCCTCGATCAGCTCCAGGGCTGCGGGGAGCTTGGCGAGCTTCAGGGGGTTGACCCACTGCTTCATGCACTCGGTGATGACCATCCGCTGGACCTGGACCCGGCCCAGGTCGGCGTTGGCGTAGCCGTAGCGGTAGCGCAGGGTGGCCAGGACCTCCTCGCCGTCCAGATGCTGGTCCCCCTTGGGGAC
>JAFQSI010000210.1 GCA_017409645.1 Oscillospiraceae bacterium
CCTGGTCCTCGGCGGTGAGCAGGACAACTGTCTGGGCGGCGGGGCCTCCCGGGAGATCGCCGGACGGATCGGCGGGGCGCAGCTTCGGATGTACCCCGAATGGGGCCACGGACTGTATGAGGAGGAGAAGACCTTCAACCGCACGGTCCTGGACTTCCTCCGGGACGGCACGGATGCAGAAAGTTGATCAAATGGTACAAATAAAGCTGGTTTCTTGCGGATGATTTGTGGACATTGCTGGCCTGCACTGCTATAATGGAACTGGATGATCAAAAAAGGAAAGGAAGGATCACAATGAAAAAACGGATCATAAGCGTACTGCTGGCTTTGGCTCTGACGGTCGGCTGCATGGGCGGTCTGACGGTACGGGCTGCGGAAAGCAACCTGGCCCTGGGCTGTCCCGCCACGGCCTCCTCCATCGCCAACAACTGCGGACCGGAGATCGCTGTGGACGGCGTCAAGGACCAGCCCTCCCAGTGGAACTCGGAGAACATGAAAAATGGCACGGTGTCCGATGACGCCGACCAGAACGACCAGTGGCTCCAGGTGGATCTGGGCACCACGGGGGCACAGATCAGCCAGATCAAGCTCTGGTACAACATGAAGGTCTGGCCCATGGCCTACCGGATCGAGACGACGGACACCCCCGACGCGGCGGACTCCTGGGAGACGGTCGTGGCCGTGGAGCGTCCCTCCCGGAACGGCCTTGTCTGGAACGGAGAGGGACAGGACATTGCCGACGAGTCGGCCAACACCGACACCATCACCCTGACCTCCAGTCCCGCGCTGGAAACCACGGAGCTGAAGCGGTATGTGCGCTTCTATGTGGAGAAGGTCAACGCCCAGGCTCCCGGCAACAATGTCAACCTCCGGGAGATCGAGATCTTCGGCACCATGCCCGATTCCGGCGGGGAGCCGGAGTACACCGTCCGGGGCAGCACCCTGGAGAACGTCATCGCCAATGACGGCACCCACAGCCGCTGGAACATCGGCGACCGGGATGTGACGCTGCTGGTGGTGGAAAACGGCGTGGAGAAAAATATCGTGGTGACGGCCGAGGACCAGAGCGCCAATTATCCCGCGGAGTGGTTCCCCGCGGTCAGCGACCCCAATCCCAAGCCCCAGGTGATCCCCACCCTTCAGGAGTGGTACGGCTATGAGGGCAGCTTCACCCTGACTGCCGACAGCCGGATCGTCCTCAACGACGAGGCCGGTGTGGGCCTTGCCAAAATCGCAGAAACACTCCAGGCAGATCTCGAAGAGATCACCGGCCTGGCACCGGAGATCGTCCGGGGCACCGAATGGGATGCCGACGACATCTACATCGAGTCCATGACCGACACCGAACGATATGACCTGGGCGAAGAGGGCTACCTGATGGTCACGAACGGCGACGGTGTGCAGATCTACGCCCCCACCTACACCGGCTGCATGTTCGGCACCGTGACCCTGGAGCAGATCCTGTGGATGGCCGGGGACCACGTGTCCGTGCCCATGGGCATCATCCGCGACTACCCCGCCTATGAGGTCCGGGGCCTGAAGCTGGACATTGCCCGGACTCCCTACCGCTACCAGCTGCTGCAGGACTACGCCAGGATCATGCGCTGGTACAAGATGAACGAGTACGACCTCCACATCAACGACAACGACAACGCGAACATCAACGGCGCGACCTTCGAATCCCACGCAGGCTTCCACCGGCTCGAGAGCGAGACGTTCCCCAGCCTGAAGTCCGAGACGAAGCATGTGGGCTTCCCCGAGTCGGCTCTCAACGCGGACTACTATAACAATAACCCCGACTATCAGGGCAACCCCACCTATACCAAGCAGCAGTGGCGGGCCCTGGCTCAGCTGACGGAGGAGCTGGGCATGTACATGGTCACGGAGATCGACCTGCCCGCCCACTCCCTGCTGTACAACAAGTACGCCATCGAAAATCCCGACAACATCGACTGGCTCGAAGGCGGCATCCACTACACCGGCAGCGAGCTGTCCACCGACGGAGGCATCGAGCTGATGGACCTGACGGGCGCGAATAAGGACCGGGCGCTGCAGTTCGGCCGGGCCCTGTGGGATGAATACACCCGGGGCGACGAGCCCACCATCTACGGCGACATCGTCCACATCGGCGCGGACGAATACTGGGTCCACAACACCGCCACCCACGATGCCTTCGCCAACTACGCCAACGAGATGCGTAAGGTGATCCAGGGCAACCTGGGCGCGGATACCAAGATCCGCATCTGGGGCGCGGGCACCTCCAGCTTCTCCACCGCCCAGACCGTCCTGGGCATGACCACCGAGGAGCTGGCCGCGAATTTCCAGCTGGATATCTGGTCCACCGGCTATGACAACGCCGCCCAGCGGGCCAGGGAGGGCTACCAGATCGTCAACTGCCGGGACGCTTATATGTACGGCAACCCCGGCCGCACCCGCCGGGACGTGCCCAACGCAGAATACCTGTTCAATGACTGGAACCCCACCATCTTCGGCGCCAACAATCCCATGCTGGGCGAGCCGAACCTGATGGGCGCAAAGGCCGTCATCTGGGGCGACCAGAGCCAGGAGGGCATGACGGAGCGCGACGTCCACCAGAGAGTCCTCCAGGCCATCGCCATCGTCAGCGAAAAGACCTGGAACGGCACCGACGAGGACGACACCTTCGCCCAGTGGGAGATCCGCTTCGGCCACCTGGCCGAGGGCCCCGGCACCGAGATCGCCATGAAGGTGGAGAGCGTCAGCTCCCTGGTGCTGAAGTACGACTTTGACAAGGTTTCCGAGGACGGCAGCACCGTCTATGACCTCTCCGGCAACGGCTATGACGCAGCCGTCACCGGCGGCACCTTCGCGGACGGCTGGATGACCTTTGACGGGGAATCCCTGCTTCAGACGCCCCTGAAGACCCTCTCTTATCCGTATACCGTTTCCTTTGACGTAAAGCTCTCTGAGGTCAATACCAAGGAAGCCTCCCTCTTCTCCGGCTACGACGGCCGCATCCAGGCGGCTGGCTTCCAGGGCCGCATGAGCGCCGATGTGAACTACTTCACCCGGGACTTTGGTTACGCCATCCCCACCGGCGGGGCCGGGGTGGAGGTGACCATCGTGGGCACCTTCCAGGGCACCAAGGTCTATGTGGATGGCGAGCTGGTCAGCTTCCTGTCCCAGAAGGCGGACCAGGACGGCCTTTCCGGCGTGAGCAGCATGTATTCCTCTGTCCTCCTGCCTCTGGAGAAGATCGGCCAGGACTTCAGCGGCTCTCTGGCCAATATCCGGGTCTACAACAAGGCCTTCTCCGCCGAGGAGGTCCGGGACGCATACAATGGCATCGATGACGGTATGGTCAACGTGGCCCAGAATACCTATGCCGGCAGCGACTCCTACCGCTCCGGTGACGCCTTCGACGACAGCGAGCAGCGCACCCGCACCTCCGCCAAGGTCCTCGACGGCGACGCCTTCACCGTAAAGAGCGACAAGGCTGCCCAGCCCGACACCGCCACCTCCGACATCTACTCCTACTGGCGGGGCGACCATCAGGACAGCGCCCTGACCATCGATCTTGGTCAGTCCAGAGAAATCTCCGAGATCGGCATCCAGTGGCGCTACGGCGGCAAAGGCCGGGATTTCGACATCCTGACCTCCCTGGACGGCGAGAGCTGGACCACTGCAAAGCAGATCCGGGGCAACGGCGACTTCTTCCAGACCATCGCGCTGGATGCGCCCGTCACGGCCCGGTATGTGAAAATGCAGGGCATCGCCAGCAACGCATCCGTCTACATGATCCAGGAGTTTATGGTCTATGAGTCCGTGGACAAGGCGGCCCTGACCGCGCTTCTGGCAGAGGCCGGGGAGATCCTCTCCGCCGCCGACCCGGCTGTGATCCTTGCCGGGGCCATGCTGGAAAATCCCCTGACGACCCAGGCAGAGGCCACGGCAGCCGCTGCAGCGCTGGAGGAAGCGCTGGAGCAGGCCGAGCCTGTTGTGCCTGAAAATCCCTTCGTGGATGTTCCCGAGGGCATCTACTTCCATGATCCTGTCCTGTGGGCCCTGGAAAAGGGCATCACCAAAGGCGTGGACGCCACCCACTTCGGTCCTGACATGGACTGTACCCGGGCCCAGGTGGTCACCTTCCTGTGGCGCGCTGCCGGATCCCCCGAGCCTGCTTCCCTGGAGAATCCCTTCGCGGATGTGAAGGAGAGTGACTTCTTCTTCAAGAGCGTCCTGTGGGCCCTGGAAAAGGGCATCACCAAGGGTGTCGACGCCACCCACTTCGGTCCCGGTGCTGCATGTACCCGGGCCTATGTGGTCACCTTCCTGTACCGCGCCATGGGCAAGCCTGAGATTACCTCCACCGATTCCGTCTTCCGTGATGTGGCGGATCCCGGCGTCTACTATTATACGCCCGTCCTGTGGGCCGTGGAGAACGGCATCACCAAGGGCGTCAGCGCCAACACCTTCGGCGTTGACCAGATATGCTCCCGCGCCCAGATCGTGACCTTCCTCTACCGGGCCTACAGCGACTGATCCCCGATCAGACCCCATAAGCAACTGCAGCCCTGCTCCGAAGAGCAGGGCTGCTCAGACTGTCGAAGAACCTATATTTCTGAGCGCACCGTAGGGGCGACCCTCGGTCGCCCGCCGAAAAACAGCGTTTTTCGGATTTTCCGAAGGAAAATAAGCCTGTTTTCGCCTTACG
>JAFQSI010000211.1 GCA_017409645.1 Oscillospiraceae bacterium
CCCGCTGGGCGGTGACGGTGGTCTTGATCTGCTTTTTCATGGTCTTGAAGGCTTCGTAGGCATCGTTTGCCGCGGGGTCGTCGGTCTTGCCGGGGGCCGGGAGGTTCTTGACGGTCTTGCCCTGGTCGTTGGTGATCTGCAGCTCCAGGGTGGGGGTCAGCCGGACAGTGAAGGAGCGCTTGCCGTAGTCGAAGACCCGGGTCCCGTCCTTGCCGAAGCCCAGATCCGGGACGATCCGGTCTGCCAGCTCCTCGGCGGTGATGCCCAGCTCCCGGGCCGCATTTTCCAGGGCCAGAGCCGCCGCCTGCTTGACCTGACGGAATTTGAACTTCCGGGAGATGGCGTCGACGATGACGATGGCAGCGGGATCCTCGCTCAGAGCCAGGGCCATGACCGCATCACAGGCGATGGCGCCCCGCTGATGCTCGGGCCAGTCGTGGATGCATTTGCGCAGCCGTTCGGTCATGGTGGAGCCTCCGTACACGGCGGCGAAGGGCAGGACCCACTTGTTTTTCGCCTGGGCACCGGCGGCGAACCAAATATCGAAGACCTGAACCGCCAGCTTTTCCATGTCCTGCCGGTCCAGTCCCGCGGAAAGCTCCGCGGCGGTTTCGCTCCGGCCGATCCGGCCCAGCTCGCAGTAGGAAAGGAGGATGGCGTTTCGGATGGTTTCGTCGGCGGGCGTGCCGTCGGCGTTTCGGACAGACAGAAGCTGCTCATTCAGAAGCCAGCCCAGCTTCTTCAGCTTATTGCCCTTGACGATGTTGGCAGCGATATCCAGGGCAGTTCCCACCGCGGCGGGTGCTTCCGCGCCCAGCTTTTCCCGGATCGCGTCGATGACCTTGGCATTCTTCTCCGTTTCGAGGGCTGCTTCCAGAGGGGCGCGGAGGTTCAGCTTATACAGCACCTCCACTGCCATGAGCTTCTCAGCGGCCTTCTTGGCGGAGAGCATTTTTTCGTAATCTGCCGCCCAGTTGGGTCGGCGGGCATAGATGTCCAGCAGAAACGCCTTCATCTGCTTGGCACTGTCACCGGCAGCGCCAAGCAGGCCAGCCTTGGCTTCGGGGTGGTCGTCAGCCATGTCATTCAGGGCCAGCGCCGCCACCTGTCGGGCGAAGACATTGCCGGTCTTTCCGGCGGCAACCAGATCCGGGATGAATTCCGCCTTCGCGGCCCGGTGATAGGCACAATCCCGAAGCTTTTTCTGCTTTTCCTCGTTGTAGGTACACTCGAACAGCTTGCCCATCATGGACAGCACATCGCCCAGAGGCAGGCCGTTTTCAAGCTGGGCATCTACCATGGCCTCCAAATGCGTGATTGAATAGGAATAATACCGATAGCAATGGGTATTGGAGGCCATCTCCGATGCATCGCTCGCAGTCATTTCCGCCAGAAGATTTTCCAGCGCCCGTCCGTCAAAGACCAGCCCCAGCACCACCGCACAGCGGCACAGGAAATTGTCCCAGCCCTTCTCCATCCGGTAGAGGACCATCAGTCCCGCCGCATGGGTGGGAGAATAGTAGGACGTTTCCACGCCCTTGAGCTCCGCCCGGGCGTTTGTCAGGCTTCCCTCTCCCATCAGGAAATCCCGGACAATGTCCCTGCCGTAGACGATGCGCGGCAGGACCAGCCGCAGGATGTTCTGCCGGGGGTCACCGAGGTGCTGCTCTGCATCGGGGAAGACCATGATGATGTTGGCGGCCTGCTTGGGGTCGGCATACTTCATGGCGATGCCCACACCGCCGGTGCAGCAGCCCATCAGATAATTGCGGGTCTTCTCCGGGATCCAGATGGGAGCCTTGGCGAGGTATTGGAGCCACGTGGCGTCGCCCAGGGGTGTATCCGCCAGCAGGCAGTCGAACCGCTGCACCAGATCCAGCTCCTTACCCAAATTCGTGACACCCACGATGACCTCCGCCGGATTCAGCCGCAGATAGAGCTTCAGCGCACACCGGGCCCGGTTATCCCTGGCCATGGCCAGGTAGCTGCAGAAGCCCAGCATCCGGACAAGGTAGGGATCGCCCTCCTTCTGGGACAGCATATCCTCCCGCTTGGGCAGGTCGCCGGGGATGGGAGCCGTCAGATCGCCGGCGCGGATGTAGTCGGCCAGCGCCTGGATCACCTCGGGCTTGGCCTTGGGCAGTGTGGTGGGCAGGGTGTCGATGTTGTTTTCCAGAAGGATCTGACCGTGATAGGAGATCCGCCTGGGATCGGTGGTATAGCGAAGGATCAGGGCCGCGGCCATGGTCTTCATGTTGTCGGCGGCGGTGCCCTTCAGACCCTGGGCTTCCTCCAGAAGCTCCGGCTCATGCTCCGCCAGCTCATACAGCCAATCCAGCCGCTCCCGGCGGATCAGGCCCAGGCCCAGCCGCTCCAGCTCCATGGCGGCAACGGCGGCCTTGCCCAGGACGCCGATCCGCCAGTCAAGCTCCTGATCAAACTGGCGGTCGGGTCGCATATCGTCCAGGATCATGCCGATGGTACTCTTGCCCATGGCCCAAAAGAGCTTGTAGACCCACTCCATCCGCTCCGGGGCAGTCTTGCGGAGCTTCTCGATATGGGCATTGGACGAGCCAAGGATCCGGATGTTCCGGCCCAGATTCGTCTTGAAGCTGACAGGCTCCACATCCTGCAAAAGGGTGTCATCCGCCGTTTCGCCGCTGAGATAGGCAAGGCCGATGTCGATGTTTTTGGGGCTGAGCTGGAAGCTTTCCAGAAGCGCCTTCCATCGCTTCTGGTCCATGATTTCGTGGATGTTCATACTGTTCCTCCCTCCTGCCATCTGCTCCGGATGTCCTCCTCGGTCATTCGGGTGCGGCAGAGTGTGATATAATGTTCGGCGCGGAAGACCGCCGCCGTTAGGCTCCGGTCCGTTTTGAGCAGGCTGTGGGACCGTTCCGACAGAAGACGGGCGATCTCGGAAAATAGCGCTCCGCCGGTGTGGAGCCCCGCGTTTTCCGCTCGGGTGCCCAGGTCCTCCAACCGCAGGGCCATGTCAGGTCCCGCGGTGGCCAGACCCATCTGCAGCAGGTCCGTCAGGCCCCGCTCCAGCTCATCAAGAAGCTCCCTCATGGTCCTACCTCCCAATCCTTGAAATATTCGATGGGGTAGCACTTCAGAAGCTCCCCCTCCCGGTAGAGGATGCCGAAGAAGACCGGCGGATGCTCGGCAGGCTGCGCTTTCAGCGCTTCGAGCATCCGGATCACGTCCTCCTCCTGCTCCGAGTACCGGACCTCCAGCCGGATGTCCCGGCCCTCGGCGTCAAAGAGGTCCATAGAGAAGACCTGCTCCACCGCGTCGAACTGCTGCAGCTCCATCCGTTGGGGCTTCAGCACCACCAGGCGATCGATTTCCTTCCGTTTCGGGTCGCTCCGCTCCACCAGGGTATCAAAATCCCGACACAGGGCGCTGTCCGGCACCACCAGCCAGGGCTTCGCGGAGCCAAGATACACGGCCTCCGTGTCCTGGGTGGCAGAGAGATTATGGGAATCGTTGACCTTCGGGCCCTTCAGGTCCATCGCGCAGCTGAACGCCTTGCGCAGGGTGCAGGGCATGCCCCAGGGGGCCGCGTCCTGCTTCCGGCGGTGCGTCTCATAGTAGTTGGGCCGCAGATCCCGGAAGGTGTAGAATTGATGGGTATCCCGCTCGAAAAAGTAGTAGATGGTGCCGCCGTAGCCGCTGCGGCCCACATATTCCCGCAGGCCCAGCAGATACAGCTTCAGGTCGGCACAGCGGGTGTACTCCTCCCGGAAGACTCCCGCCAGATTCCGAAGCTCCGGCCCCTCGGAGCGCTCCATGGCCGCCGCCAGCCGGTATGCCCGGCCAAGGCGCTCCAGGAGGGCATTCTCCCGGAAGGTGGCGGAACGGCTGAAATAGGCTTCGTATTCCCCGTGGAGGTTCCTCAGGGCCCGCTCCAACTCCGGCAGCTGGGCTGTGTGGCTTAAGGATGCCATCCGCTCCACGGTGTCCCGGACCTCAACGGGCATCCGGCTCAGGCCCGTGGTCAGCTGCTCCGACAGGACCTGACAGACCGCGCTGCACACGCCCTTCGTCCGTTCC
>JAFQSI010000212.1 GCA_017409645.1 Oscillospiraceae bacterium
CAGCTTCCGCCGTCCACCACCGCGTCGATTTTTCCGTCGTGGTCGTGGAGGACGTGCTGGGCCGTCACGGTGGAGGGCTTGCCGGAGGTATTGGCCGAGGGTGCCGCCACGGGGACCCCCGCCAGCCGGATGATCTCCCGTGTAGTCTCGTTATCCGGGCAGCGGATGCCAACCGTACTCAGGCCGCCGGTGGTGGTCTTCGGCACGATGTCCTTTACAGGCAGGATGATGGTCAGGGGACCCGGCCAGAATTTTTCCGCCAGCAGGTAGGCCGCCGCGGGGATGTCCTGGGCGAACTGCTCCATCTGGATGGGGTCCGCCACATGGAGGATCAGGGGGTTGTCATTGGGACGGCCCTTGGCGATGAAGATCTTCGCCACCGCCTCCGGGTCCAGGCCGTTGGCACCCAGACCATAGACCGTCTCCGTGGGGATGGCAACAAGGCCGCCCTCGCGGAGTATTTTTGCCGCCGCATCGCAGGTGTTGGGATCGGATGCGGGCAAGTAAAGGGTTTTCATATCTATCGTTCCTCTTTCGATAAGGCATTTGTAGGGGAGGGTCATGACCCTCCCCTACAGGTTTTAAGACTGTGCGTTCTTTAATTTCTCCGCCTGGTCCGCGGTGGCCAGGGCGTCGATCAGCTCGTCGAGATGGCCGTCCATGACGGCGTCGATCTTGTACAGGGTCAGGTTGATCCGGTGGTCGGTGACCCGGCCCTGGGGGAAATTGTAGGTCCGGATCCGCTCGTTGCGCATGCCGGTTCCCACCTGGCTTTTCCGCAGGCCGGAGTGTTCGGACTCGATCCGGGTCTGCTCGATCTCGTAGAGCTTGCTGGCCAGCATCCGCATGCATTTTTCCCGGTTCTGCAGCTGGGATCGCTCCTCCTGGCAGGCGACCACGATGCCGCTGGGCTTGTGGATCAGCCGGACGGCGGAGGAGGTCTTGTTGACGTGCTGACCGCCTGCGCCGGAGGCGCGGTAGACCTGCATCTCGATGTCGGCGGGGTCGATGGTCACGTCCACTTCCTCCATCTCCGGCAGTACCGCCACGGTGGCCGTGGAGGTGTGGACCCGGCCGCCGGACTCCGTCTCCGGCACCCGCTGGACCCGGTGGACGCCGGACTCAAATTTCAGCCGGCTCCAGGCTCCCGCGCCATTGATGACGAAATCGGCCTCCTTCACGCCCCCAAGCTCCGTTTCATTGTAGTTCAGCAGCTCGATGCGCCAACCCATTTTCGTGGCGTACATGCTGTACATCCGGAACAGGCTGTGGGCAAAGAGGGCGCTCTCCTCGCCGCCGACGCCGCCCCGGATCTCCATGATGACGCTCTTGTCGTCGTTGGGGTCCTTCGGAAGCAGGAGCAATTGCAGCTGCCGGTACAGCTCCTCCTGCTTTTCCCTGGCTTCCCTGAATGTCTCCTGGCAGAATTCCCGCATCTCCGGGTCCGCCATCAGCTCCTCGGCGTCCAGCTGCTCCTGCTGGGCAGCCAGGTAGGCCCGGTAGCACACCACAATGGGCTCCAGATCATTGCGCTCCCGCAGGAGCTTCGCCGCATTCTTCGGGTCGGCGTAAAAATCCGGCAGCCCGGTCTTGAATTCCAATTCCTCAAAGCGGCTTTCCACCGCGCGCAGTTTATCAAGCATGGGCTCCTCCCAAAAAGAACTCTGTAGGGTGGGGTCATGACCCCACCGACCCCCTGGACAACTGCCCAGGCCACAGGGATCGCAGCGGCACTGGTTTTCAGGATGTCCGAAACGATCATACATTGTACTGACCTTCCGTGCGTCGGGAGGGTCATGACCCTCCCCTACAGTAGATATCGATTTATGATTGCTTTACAAAGGCCGGTACACGTTCACCACGCAGCTGGCGGTGTCGGTCAGGCTTTGGGTCTGCTTCAGCCTTTTCGCGCCCTCGGCGCTGATGCGCCAGAAGTGGGGGGTCATGGACAGCAGATTTCCGATCTGCTCCCCCTCGGCGGTGAATTCGAACCGGACGGGGGTGGAGGAAACCAGAGAAAAGCCCTCCAGCTCCGGCACAGAATCCTTGTCCTTCAGCAAAATTTCCGGGTAAATGATGGATTTGAGCCCCATCAGGTGATCCTGGGCCGCCAGAACCTGGATGAAAATTCCATCCTCGCGCAAGACCCGCCTGAATTCGGCGGGCATGGTCAGGGCGAACATGCTCATCAGCACCCCGACGGACTTGTCCGCGATGGGCAGATGGGCGGCGGTGCCGCAGATCCAGCGGTGGCCCTTGTACTGGGCGGCGGCGCAGCGGACCGCTTCTTTGGAAATATCCAGACCCGTCAGCTCCGCGCCCAGATGCTCCGCAACGCGCACGGCATAGTAGCCCTCGCCGCAGCCCACATCCAGAACGGGGCCGCTGTGCCCGACCGCGGCGGCCTTCACCGCTTCGACAATGGGCGCATAGCAATGCGTCTCCAGAAAGGCCCGGCGGGACAGCACCTGCTCCCGGGTGTCGCCGGGGTGCAGCGAGCGCTTCTGCTGCACCGGCAGCAGATTCACATACCCCTGCCGGGCCACATCAAAGCTGTGCCCCCGCCCGCAGCGGCAGCTTTTCCCCTCCCATTCCAAACTCAGATGGCAGATGGGGCAGATCAGTTCCATATCCCGTTCC
>JAFQSI010000213.1 GCA_017409645.1 Oscillospiraceae bacterium
CAGGCCGTCACCATCGACGGCGACACCATCACTGCCGATCCGGGCATCGCAGTGACCATCGAGGCCGTGGACGGAGGCTATGTCCTGAAGTCCGCCAGCGGTCTGTACCTGTATCACAACGCCGAGGCCAACAAGCTCAGCTCCACCGCAAACCAGAGTACAGCTGCCAAGTATCCTCTGACCATCTCCGTGGTCGAGGACGGCGTGGATCTGGCTCTGAGCTGCGGTCCCCACATGCGCTTCAACGCCAACGCGGACCAGATGCGCTTCCGCTACTACAAGTCCACCTCCTACGCCAATCAGAAGCCCGTCACCCTGTTCAAGCTGGATGCGGGCGAGTCTGAGCCCGAGCGTACCAGCGGTCTGGTCACCGACCTGACCACCCTGCGCGACGGCGACAGCATCGTCATCTTCAACCCCGCCAACGGCAAGACCCTGTCCACCACCTACAACGGCTTCTACAACAAGGCCGCTGACGTGACCCTGGCCGACGGCGTCCTGACCGGCTATACCGACACCGACGTCTGGACCCTGGGCATCAACGAGGACGGCTCCTACACCTTCGCCACCGCCGAGGGCAAGAAGATCTCCATGGGCAGCCAGTACACCTCCATGCCCCTGGACGATGTGAACACCAGCTGGAACATCACCGCGTCCAACACCGATGGCTGCTTCTACATCGAGAATCCCGTCCGGGGCGCTTACATGGAGTACCAGTCCAACTACAACACCTGGAGCGCCTACTACAACATCAATGACGAGGCCCTGTTCGCCCAGCAGATCTATCTGATCATCGAGGGCAGCGAGCCCGTGGATCCCGAGCCCAGCGAGCCCACCGATCCTGTGGATCCCGAACCCTCTGAGCCCGACGAGCCCGAGGTCGAGACTGCCACCTATCTGGCCGAGGCTCCCCAGGACGGCGACACTGTTCTGATCTACAACGCCGCCAATACCGCCGTCATGGGCGCTGCTGCCAGCGGCAAGAAGCTCGCAGGCGTCACCGCCGCTGCCGACAACGGCTCCGTCGCCCTGTCCGACGACATGGCCCGGCTGCTGGTCAGTGTGGAGGGCGAGAACTACATCTTCACCCTGGACGGCAAGTACCTGACCTCCGCCGACACCGGCAACGGCCTGTCCTTCCAGGAGGAGCTGACCGACATGGGCCGCTGGACCCTGCAGCAGCAGGAGAGCGGCAAGTTCATCATCATGAACGTGGGCGCCAACTACAACGGCAACTACAATCAGGCTCTGGAGTACTACTCCGGCTTCACCACCTACGGCGTGAAGACCACCGACATCTACATGATGGACTTCTACCTGGTGGATCGTCCCCAGAAGAGCGGCATCATCACCGAGCTGCACGAGGGCGACAACATCGTCATCTTCAACCCCGCCAACGGCAAGGCCCTGTCCACCGAGTACACCGGCTTCTACAACAAGGGCACCGATGTTGCCCTGGCTGACGGCGTCCTGACCGGCTACACCGCCGCCGACGTCTGGACCGTGGGCGTCAACGACGACGGCACCTACACCTTCGCCACCGCCGAGGGCAAGAAGCTCTCCATGGGCACCGGCTACTCCTCCATGCCCCTGGACGATGTGAACACCGCCTGGGCTCTGGAAACCGCCAAGACCGAGAACTGCTTCTACATCAGAAATGTGGGGCGCGATGTTTACGTCGAGTGGTACGCCGACAAGAACAACTGGTCCTCCTACTACAACAACTCCAACGAGGCCCTGTTCGCCCAGATGTTCTATCTGGTGGGCGATGAGATTTCCGAGCCCGAGACTGCCCTGCCCGCCGAGGGTGAGCAGGTCGTCATCTACAACCTCTCCGCCCAGGGCGTCCTGGCCGCTGAGAATGACACCCAGGCCATCGAGAACGCCCCCGCCACCGTGGAAAACGGCATCGTCACCCCCGCCAACGGCGGCGTGGTCTTCACCGTCTCCCAGAACGGCAACTACTACCGCTTCTACAACGAGACTTACGGCTATCTCTGCTCCAATGGCACCGGCAACAATGCCTTCTACTCCCTGGAGGCTTCCGAGGACGCCGACTGGACCCTGCTCGAGGGCAAGTCCGGCGGTTACAATCTGGAGTCCCGGACCGCCAAGTACAACGGCTCCTACAGCCAGTACCTGGAGTACTACGCCGACTCCTACAAGACCTACTCCATGTACAATGTCACCGACTATGACATTTACGAGTTCTTCTTCTACGGCGTTGCCGAGGGCGTGAACCTGTCCGGCGGCATCGTCAACATCCCCGATGTGATCTTCGGCAACAACGGCAATGCCTACATGGGCCAGGATTACACCTACACCTTCAGCATCGACGCCATCTTCGGCGTTGAGTCCCTGACCGTCACCGTCAACGGTGCCGAGGCCGAGTACACCGAGGCAGGCGGCGTCTACACCGTGGTCGTCACCGCCGAGCAGATCCAGCAGATCGTGGCCGAGGGCAAGAGCGTCATCGCCATCTCCATCTCCGGCACCGACACCAAGGGCGTGGAGTTTGCCAACGGCAGCGCCATCGACATCATCGATGAGCCCTCCATCGGCGCCATCTCCCCCGCCGCCAACAGCACCACCGGCGACAACAAGCGGCCCACCATCTCCGCCGCCATCGTCAACGCCGGTGAGGGTGCCGTCGTCACCATGACCGTGAACGGCGAGGCTGTGGAGGCCGTTTACGAAAACGGCGTTGTCTCCTGGCAGCCCACCGCCGATCTGGCCGACGGCCGTGTCAGCGTCACCGTCACCGTGACCCGCGCCGACGGCAAGACCGCCGAGAAGTCCTGGTCCTTCATCGTGGGTGAGAAGCAGTACGAGCTGTACTTCGGTCAGCTCCACTCCCACACCACCTACTCCGACGGCTCCGGCTCCCTCCAGTCCGCTCTGAGCTACATCGCGGGTCTGCCCGAGAGCGCCAATGTGGACTTCGTGGCCTTCACCGACCACTCCAACTACTTCGACACCACCGGCTCCGCCAACCCCGAGGGCGCGCTGTATGACATGGGTCTGGCCTCCGCTTCCAGCCAGAATCTGTGGAACGAGTACAAGGGCGCCATCGCCCAGTTCAACGCCAGCCAGTCTGACGTGGTCGCCATCGGCGGCTTCGAGATGACCTGGTCCGGCGGCCCCGGCCACATCAACACCTTCGCCACCGACGGCATCGTCTCCCGCAACAACGCCACCCTGAACAACAAGACCTCCGACGCTGGCATGAAGGCCTACTACGCCCTGCTGAGCCAGCCCGAAGGCATCGATTCCATCAGCCAGTTCAACCATCCCGGCACCACCTTCGGCAACTTCTCCGACTTTGCCTACTGGGATGCCCTGATCGACACCCGCATCCAGCTGGTCGAGGTCGGCAACGGCGAGGGCCAGGTGGGCGCCGGCGGCTACTACCCCAGCTACGAGCAGTACACCATGGCTCTGGACAAGGGCTGGCATGTAGCTCCCACCAACAACCAGGACAACCACAAGGGCAAGTGGGGCAACGCCAACGACGCCCGTGACGTGGTCCTGACCGCCGACTTCACCGAGGAGGGCATCTACGAGGCCATCCGGGCTTACCGGGTCTACGCCACCGAGGACAAGAACCTGGAGCTGAGCTACACCGTCAACGGTCAGGTCCTGGGCTCCATCATCGATGAGGTCCCCGAGCAGCTGCGCTTCGAGGTCACTGCCTTCGATCCCGACTCCTCCGACTCCCTGAGCAAGGTCGAGGTCATCGTCAACTCCGGCAAGGTCGCCCACACCTGGGACAACCCCGCTGAGCTGTCCTCCGGCGTCCTGACCGCTACCCTGGCTCCCGACTACTCCTACTACTACCTGCGCGTCACGGAAGGAGACGGCGACATCGCTGTCACCGCTCCCGTCTGGGTCGGCGAGACGCTGAAGCTGGGCATCTCCGCCGTCGAGTGCGGCACCTCCACCCCCGTCACCGGCGAGGAGCTGACCATCTCCACCACCCTGTTCAACTCCGAGCTGACTGACGCTGCTGTCAAGTCCGTCACCTACACCGTCGGCTCCCAGGTCCTGGCTGTCGACACCACCGGCTACACCATCCCCGCCTCCGGCTCTGCCACCGTCGATTTCCTGTACACCCCCGAGGTGGCCAAGGTCATGAACGTGACCGTCACCGTCATCGTGGAGCTGGACGGCGTCGAGTACACCTTCTCCATGGATGTTCAGCTGGATGTGCAGGACGCCAGCAAGCTGGTCTACATCGGCATCGACGCCAGCCACTACAACGAGTACGTGGCCGGTAACTACAAGGATTCCATGGGCAACTTCGGTGCCCTGGCCGCGGGCTACTCCGTGCGCACCGTGGAGCTGAAGACCAGCGAGGAGCTGATCGCCGCCTGCTCCAATGACAAGTACGCCGCCCTGATCCTGACCGCCCCCAGCCGCCGTCTGGCCGCTGCCCAGGAGGCTCTGCTGACCTACACCGCCGAGGAAAAGGCCGCCATCAAGGCCTTCAACGAAAAGGGCGGCACCGTGATCCTGGCCGGCTGGTCCGACAACTACGAGAACTACAGCGCCGTGGCCGGTATGACTGCCGAGCAGCACATGGCCGCCACCCAGAACGCTCTGCTCGCTGAGCTGGGCTCCTCCCTGCGCATCACCGACGACGCCACCCACGACAACGAGCTGAACGGCGGCCAGACCCAGCGTCTGTACTTCAACGCCTACAACTTTGATTCCTTCCTGGTCGAGGGCGTGGAGGTCGATCCCGAGAACCCCAATGACCGCCTGTACACCGAGGTCTACAGCCAGTACGGCGGCGCCACCATCCATGTTGTGGACGAAAACGGCGCTATGACCTCTGAGATCCCCGCCACCGTGACGCCCATCGTCTTCGGCCACACCTCCACCTACTCCAAGGATACCGACAATGACGGCATCGGCGGCGACAGCGTGCCCAAGTACGCCTACGCCGAGGGCGACGACCGTCTGATGGTCCTGGCCTCCGAGCAGATCGGCGAGAACGGTCTGATCATCGTGGCCGGTGC
>JAFQSI010000214.1 GCA_017409645.1 Oscillospiraceae bacterium
GCACGGACATGACCAGCACACAGTAGCCGCCGATGCCGATGACCAAAGCCGCCTTCAAAATACCGAAGGCCCACTTTTTCACAGATTCCTTCATAACAATCCCTCCAATTCCATACACCTGGCCCGGACCCGGTCAAAATCAAAGCCGAAGCTGATCCGCCGGTCCTTTTGATCCAGTGCCCGGTAGTGATTTGAGATGATATTCTGCTGGATGCGCCATTTGTCGCTGACCTCCACGGTGCGCCACCAGATCCTGCCGCCCATGGTGGGGAAGAAGTAGGGCTTTTTCCCCTCAAAGGCCAACGCCTTGACCATGTCGCCGGCCTCGCCGCCGAGCAGGCTGCTCAGGATCCGGCTGTCGGAGAACAATGACACAAAGGCCACCGACCCCATCCAGCCCAGGGATGAGCGGCCCTTCTCGATCTCAACCAAGGTCTTTTTCGACAGCCCCAGGATCGACGCCATCATGTCCTGGGTGTAGCCGTACTCGGTCCGCACCAATTTCAGATGGAGGTCCATCTCCTGAATAAATTCCTTCCGGTCCATGGGACACCACTCCTTTCTTGTAGTGTAATTTTACACCATTTGAGCATAAAAAGCAATCCCCCTTCCGGAGGATTCAGAATTCTTAAGAAATGGCCGGTGTCCTCCTGCCGGGTTCCACTACCATTGTCATTGCGAGGAGGCCAACGGCCGACGCACCCCAGGGTGGCTTCTCTTGCCCTGCGGGCAATTCACCTCCTGTCAATCCGCATCCCCTGCGATGCAAAGCATCGCCCGCTCCCAGAGGGAGCGGAAGGAGAACGGATTGCCACGCCCCTGCGGGGCTCGCAATGACAGTAGAAATCTCACTGAAAAAACCGCCGGGACGTAAGTCCCGGCGGTGTGGGTCATTCCTTGCCGATGGCGATGTGGGGGAACCGTTCTGCGATGGCGGTCAGCAGGGCCTCGGCAGCGGCCCGCTCGTCGTCGCCGATGTGGAGGGTCAGCTGTCTGCCGTCCTCCAGACACAGCACCAGCCGGTGGATCACATAGCTGCGTCCGCCGCAGCAGAGCCTGCCGTAGACATTCTCCTCCTGGCGGTAGGCCCGTCGGACCGTGTCCAGCTCCACGTGGTACAGCTTCAGACCGTTTTTCCAGAACAGCCGCTTTCCGCCCAGACGGACATTGCCGAAGGGCAGGGCATGGTCGTATTCCGGCCCCCTGTATTCGCAGAGCCACTGCTTCAGATTCATCAGCATGGCTCACTCCCCCTCGTACTCCGTGCAGAGCAGGCTGCCGTCCATGCCGCTGATGGAGATCGCGTAGTGGCGCGTCTCCCCGTCGGCATCGGTGAAGGAGATGCCGTAGGTGGTCATGTCGCCCCAGAAGACCACCTGGGCCAGGAAGCAGCGGTCCGGGTCCAGCTCATCCATGGTGTACAGGACCTCGCTCATGGTGTACTGCTCCCGCTCGAACCAGTCGAGGACGCCAAACTGCACATCGGTCAGCGTCTCGGCGGGGGTGAAGCCGATGGAGGTGATGAAGTCCACCTCATCGGACCAGTAGGCGTGATAGGCGTTGAACGTCTCCTCGGCGTAGTCGGCATAGATAGGGGCCAGCGGGGGATCGGTCAGGCAGACCCAGCCGGCGCCGGACTTGAGACGGCCCCAGACGTTGCCGTCGGCGTCGACAGCCTCCTCCACGATGGTATAGGCACCGGCCTCCTCCACCAGAGCCACGGAGCCGCTTTTGAATTCCGGTCCGGCGTAGATCTGGGTGAGGGGATCCTCGATGCGGACGGTGATGTAAGAACAGTTGGAGCCGTCCTCCACAGGTACGGTGGTTTCCGCCGGGAGGGTGGTTTCGGCGGGGGCCGCGGTTTCCGCGGGCGCGGTGGTTTCGGCGGGGGCCGTGGTTTCCATGGGCGCGGTGGTCCCGGCGGGCTTGGAGCCACAGGCGCACAGCATCAGGCACGCCGCCAGCACCAGACAGAGCAAACGTTTCATATGCAGTTCTCCTTTCCTTTGTGTCAACTCCATTGTACCTGATTTCGGA
>JAFQSI010000215.1 GCA_017409645.1 Oscillospiraceae bacterium
CTCGCTGGCCTTCTTCAGCTTCTTGACGTAGTCCATGCCGTCGCGGCGGATGTTGCGCATGGCGACCTTGGCCTCCTCGGCGTACTTCTTGACCTGCTTGACCAGGTCCTTACGGCGGTCCTCAGTCAGCTGGGGGAACACCAGACGGACCACGCGGCCGTCGTTCTGGGGGTTGATGCCCAGCTCGCTGGTCTGGATGGCCTTGCAGATGTCCTTCAGCAGCTTGGAGTCCCAGGGCTGGATGACCAGGGTACGGGCGTCGGGAGAGGAGATGGTGGCAACGCCGTTCAGGGGCGTCTCGGAACCATAATACTCCACAGTGATGCGGTCGAGAACCTTGGCGTTGGCGCGGCCGGCGCGGACAGCGCCGAACTCCTCGTCCAGATGGGCCAGAGCCTTGTCCATTCTTCTTGCGTAATCCTTGAAATCAACTGCCATTTTGTTTTCCTCCTAAAAGTTAATTGGTGACGGTGGTTCCGATCTTCTCGCCCCGAACCACGCGGATGATGCTGTTCTCCTCGCCCAGGCCGAAGCAGACCATGGGCATGTTGTTGTCCATGGCCAGGGCCATGGCGGTGACGTCGGTGGCCTTCAGGCCGTCCTCCAGGACCTTGGCGTAGGTCAGCTCGGAGTAGCGGATGGCGTTGGGGTCCTTCTTGGGGTCTGCGGAGTAGATGGCGTCCACGTTCTTGGCCATCAGCACGGCGTCAGCCTCGATCTCCACGCCGCGCAGGACTGCGCCGGTGTCGGTGGAGAAGTAGGGGTTGCCGGTACCGGCGGCGAAGAGGACCACCTTACCCTCGTTCAGGTAGCGGTTGGCCAGGTCCCGGGTAAAGTACTCGGCGAACTTGTTCATCTCCACGGCGGTCAGGACTCTGGCGTCCAGACCGTGCTGCTCCAGCACGTCCGCCACGGCGATGGCATTCATGACGGTGGCCAGCATGCCCATGGAGTCGGCATGGCTGCGCTGCATCTTGCCGGAGCCGTTCTTCACGCCCCGCCAGAAGTTGCCGCCGCCGATGACCAGACCCACCTGGACGCCCATGTCGACGCAGGACTTGATGGAGGCAGCCACCTCATTCATCTTGGCAAAATCCAGGCCGAAGCCGTCGCCCTGGGCGGTCTTCTCACCCAGCGCCTCACCGCTGACCTTCAGCAGGATGCGCTTATACTTCAGTTCAGTCAAAACGGATTCACTCCTTTATTCTATCTTCATATCCTTTCCTATTTTAATATAGGAAGCCGAAAAAGACAACTATAAAATTCAGAAATCAGAAAAGTTTTCGTTTTTTTCATTTTTCGCTCCCTCCCCTCCGAAGCTGCGCTTGGAGGAACGGAGATCTCAAGATGGGAATTGACAAAAAATCGCATATTTGGTATAATATTTAAAGGTATTGTACGACTTGACGGTCCCTTGACCGGACAGGTCCCCGCTTCCGCCCCGGCGGAGCGCAAGTAAATATGGAAAGAAACAGAGGGAAACGCATTGCGCACCTGCGGCGGACCCAGCACGGCCATCAACCATGGTTTTGCAGGTAACCGGCCTGTGTACGGTCTGGTAGAATCCCAAGAAGGCACGGATTGCCGTGCGGGCACGGAAATCCGTGCCGTCTTGGGATTTAAGGATTTTCCCTCTGTTTTTTCTTTTAGGATGTGTTTATCTATGGATATTCTGTCTGAAATGGCAGACAAAGCGACCTGGCTCTCCTTTCTGGAATACCGAAAGGAGGGCTGCCGACTGACAGACCAGGAGGAGCAGGAACTCCGGGCCTTTATCGAAAAAGAGGAATATCTGCCCATCCTGGACGTGATCCGCAGCGGCGCCCCCTTCCCCCGGCCCCGCCGCACCGCCATCAGCAAGAAAAGCACCTCCAAAAAGCGGATCGTCTATGTCTATCCGCCGAAGGAAAATCTGGTGATGAAGCTGATGACCCATCTGCTTCTGCGGCGCTATGATCATCTCTTTTCCCCCAATCTGTACTCCTTCCGGGCTGGCCACGGCGTCAAGGAGGCCGTATTCGCCCTGGCCTTCTCCCCGAATATCGACAAAATGTGGTCGTACAAGGCGGATATCAGCAACTATTTCAACTCCATTCCCGTGGAGAGGCTTCTGCCCCTTCTGCAGTCCGCCATCCCCGATGAACCGGAGCTTTTCAGTTTTCTTTCCCGGCTGCTTCTCGATCCGATGGTTTACAGCGACGGAAGGCTCATTCCCGACGAAAAGGGGATCATGGCCGGCTGTCCCCTGTCCACCTTTCTGGCAAATCTGTACCTGGCCGGGCTCGATGCCCTGTTCCTGAAAAACAACTGGCTCTACGCCAGATATTCCGATGACATCATCATTTTTGCACCCTCCCAACAGGAGCTGCAGAGCCGCGTGGAGATCATCCACCGGACCCTGGCGGAAAAGGGGCTTCTGATCAACCCGGACAAGGAATCCCGAACCGCCCCGGGCGAGCAGTGGGTGTTCCTCGGGATCGCGTATCAGGGCGGCATCCGGGACGTGGCCCCGGTGTCGGTGGAGAAGATCAAGGCAAAAATGCGCCGCAAAACCAGAGCCCTCCAGCGCTGGGCCGACCGGAAGCATGTATCCGGCGTCAATGCGGCAAAGGCCTTCATCCGGGTATTCAACCGCAAGCTCTTTGAAAACCCCATTTCCAATGACCTGACCTGGGCCCGCTGGTTCTTCCCCCTGATCAACACCGACCGCTCCCTCCAGGAGATCGACCACTATGCCCAGCAGTGCATCCGCACCCTGGCCACCCGAACGCATACCAAGGCCGCCTACAATTTCCGCTATGAGCAGATGAAGGAGCTGGGCTATGTCAGTCTCGTAAACCGCTACTACAGCTTTCACAGCCGCAAATCCGGGGAGGATCTGTGATCCGCCCCGAAAAATGAAATATTGCATAAAGCTTTCCGTGAATTTTTGTTGCAAAAGCCGCAGTCATGGTTTATAATGTTAGAATCTATAAACCAAACCAAGAGAGGACGATATCAATGGCTGAAATTACCGAAAGCAAGAATTTCATCCACACCTTTATCGATGAGGACATCGCCGAGGGCGGTCAGTATGCCGGCCGCACCGTGCATACCCGTTTCCCGCCCGAGCCCAACGGCTACCTGCACATCGGCCACTGCAAGGCCCTGACCATCGACTTCGGCACTGCCGAGAAGTACGGCGGCGTCTGCAACCTGCGCATGGACGACACCAACCCCACCAAGGAGGATGTGGAATTCGTCGACGCCATCAAGGAGGACATCCGCTGGCTGGGCTTCGACTGGGGCGACAATTTCTTCTACGGCTCCGACTATTTCGAGAAGGATTACGAGTTCGCTGTGGAGCTGATCAAAAAGGGTCTGGCCTACGTCTGCGAGCTGACCCCCGAGCAGTTCAAGGAGTACCGGGGCGACGTGAATACCCCCGCCATCTCCCCCTACCGGGACCGCCCCATCGAGGAGTCTCTGGATCTGTTTGAGCGCATGAGAAAGGGCGAATTTGCCGACAACGCCATGACCCTCCGGGCCAAGATCGACCTGGCCTCCGGCAACTTCAACATGCGCGACCCCGTCATCTACCGCATCCGCCACATGCACCATCACCGCCAGGGCGACAAGTGGTGCATCTACCCCATGTACGACTTCGCCCATCCCATCCAGGACGCCCTGGAGGGCATCACCCACTCCCTCTGCTCTTTGGAGTTTGAGAACCATCGCCCCCTGTACAACTGGGTGGTGGAGAACGTGTCCGTTCCCTCCAAGCCCCGGCAGATCGAGTTCGCAAGACTCGGCATCGACCACACCGTGCTGTCCAAGCGCTACCTGCGGGCTCTGGTGGAGCAGCAGTATGTGGACGGCTGGGACGATCCCCGGATGCCCACCCTGTGCGGCCTGCGCCGCCGCGGCTTCACCCCCGCCTCTATCCGCAATTTCTGCGAGCGCGTGGGCGTTGCAAAGTCCCCCAACACCATTCCCCTGGCCTTCCTGGACTTCTGCCTGCGTGAGGACCTGAACGAGACGGCCCAGCGTGTCATGGCTGTCCTGAAGCCCATCAAGCTGACCATCACCAACTATCCCGAGGGCCAGTCTGAGAAGCTGATCGTGGAGAACAACCCCAACCGTCCCGAGGACGGCACCCGGGAAGTCACCTTCTCCCGGAATCTGTGGATCGAAAGCGACGACTTCCTGCCCGCCCCCGTGCCCAAGTACAAGCGGCTGTATCCCAACGGCCTGGAGTGCCGACTGAAGGGCGCCTATCTCATCACCTGCACCGGCTACAACACCGATGAGGACGGCAACGTGGTGGAGGTCCTGGCCACCTATGATCCCGCCTCCCGCGGCGGCGATCCCGCCGACGGCCGCAAGGTCAAGGGTGCCACCATCCACTGGGTGGACGCCGAGACTGCCGTGGACGCCGAGGTCCGGCTGTATGAGAACCTGTTCAACGCCGTGTCCCCCGACACCTCCTCCATGGAGGCGCTGCTGGGCGACATGAACCCCAATTCCCTGGAGGTCCTGACCGGCTGCAAGGTGGAGGCTTCCCTGGCTGACGCCAAGGCTCCCGCAAGCTATCAGTTCATGCGTCTGGGCTACTTCTGCCCCGACTCCCGTGACTGCGCCCCCGGCCATCTGGTCTTCAACCGCTCCGTCAGCCTGAAGGATTCCTTCAAGCCCGGCAAGTAAACATTTCGGCGGCAGCTTTACGGAGCTGCCGCCTTTTTTCTGAGGTACATTTATGTGGACAACGCTTTTGGAGATATTCCTGCTGGTACTGTATTTCCCCGTGACCATGCTGTTTATGATGTTCGGTTTTCTCAGTGAGGAACCGGTCTTTACGGTGGCCCAATGGCTCGAATTTCGGTTTTGCGGAAATGTGGGGCCGGTCCTGGGACTTCTGACCTGGCCCTGCCTGTTTGTCGCCATCTGGCTTCGCAGAAAAGGGAAGACCACGGCCGCGGCATGGCTGCGGACAGCACCCCTGCTGGCCCTCGCCTTCCTGTTCCTGCTGGTCTGCCTGCTCCGGTGGCTCTTTGGGTAATCAAAAAACAGACCTGCCCTGGTGGCAGGTCTGTTTTCATTCTCAGTCGCTGTCGTTCTTCCGGCTTCCGTAGCCGTAGCCGCCATAGCCGCCGTAGCCGTAGCGGTAGCTGTAGCCATAGCCGTAACCGTAGCCGTTGCCGTAGCGGTAGCCATGGGTGGCCAGGTTGCCGGTGACACCGTTGATGGCGCAGCCGATCAGCGGCAGGCCGTTGTCCGTCAGCAGCTTGACGCCCTCGATGATCTGGGCCCGGGAGGCATAGTCCTGCCGGATGACCATCATCGCGCAATCCACCAGATCCGACAGTTCCGCCGCATCCACCATCAGGGAACAGGGCGGGGTATCCAGGATCACATAGTCAAAGCGCTTCCGGGATGCAGCCAGGATCTCGTGCAGCAGCTTCTTGCTTGTACCATCCTTGAAATCCATGTTTCCAGCCATCACATACAGATGGCGGATACCGGAGCGCAGGATGATGTCCGCCTGGGATGCTTTCCCGTCCTGATAGTCCTTCATGGTCTGTTTGTCCTCCAGCCCCAGGGACCGCAGAACGGAGGGGTTGTACATGTCTGCGTCGACCAGGAGGACCCTGTGGCCCTTCTTTGCAAAGGCGATGGCCAGATTCACTGAAATGGTGGTCTTGCCTTCACCCGGTGTGGCGCCTGAAACCATCAGGACCTTGTGATCCCGGGCCTGCATCTCCTTCTGCACGTGCAGCTGCAGCAGACGCACGGATTCACTGAAACCGAATTTTCCCTGATCCGTGTGGATCAGCGGACAGGTCTTGCTGCGTGTAACGACCTTGGTCGCCGGCACGATGCCCAGGCACGCATAGTTCAGGGTCCGCTTCAGCTCATCCTCGTTATGGATGGTCCGGCGGCTCAGGGTCAGCAGCAGCATAAACAGCATCCACAGCAGCAGTCCCGCACCCGCGCCCAAAACCAGGGACGAGCGCAGATCCAGATCATAGACCGGATTGGTGGGAACGCCGCTGTCATCCAGGATCACAAGATTCGTCGCTCCGACGACATAGTCCGCGACCTGGGGATAGCAGTCCACGACCGCCTCCAGGACCTGGTAGGCCCACTGGGGATCCCGATCCCGGACCCGGATGGTGAAGATGTTGGAATTCTCCAGAACGCTGGTAGTGATCACCGGAATATTGGCAGATCCCAAATGTTCGCTGACCCGCTGCCGCAGGATCGCACTGCGCAGGATGTAGGGGAACGTGGAATGGAGCTGCTTTGCAGTCGCATTGTTGTAGGCGTTGATGCCGGAGTACAGGGGGTTCGCGACCCGCACCGTAAAGGAGACGGAGGCCTCGTATACCGGTCGGTAGGCCCGGTAACCCATGTAGCCCAGAATACCGGAACAGAGCATCATCATCACAAGCGCCATGGCCCAGAAGCGTTTTGCGTAGCGCAGCCAGATCCGGAGCAGGAAGATGATGTCGATCTTCTCTCGATTCAATTCTTTTTCTTCCATAGACTATCTCCCTCACTCCTCCGGCTGCCGCTGCGCATAGGTGGCATAGCGGCCGTACCTTCCGTAGCGGCCATACCGGCCGTAGCCGCCGTATCGGCCGTAGCCGGTTCCATATCCCTCGCCGGAGAGGATCTCCGTGGAGTGGACATTGTTCAGGACGCAGCCCAGCAGCGCAGCCCGGCCGCGCTGCAGGTCGCTGATGGCACGGTTCAGATCCGTTGTCAGAACACCGTTCTGTCGGACGACCAGCAGGCTTGCATCCGCAAACTCCATGACCGCCTCCGTATCCGGCGCGATGGACATGGGCGGCAGATCGATGATCACATAGTCATATTCCTCCCGGGCCTTTTCCAGCAGCTCCGCCATTCCGTTGGAGCCGACCAGATCGCCCGCCTCCTGGGGCGAGCAGTGTTTGGCGAAGAGCATGTTGAGTCTGCTCCGGCGGTCCTTCCGGACAGCCTCGGACAGCTCGACCTCCCCGCGGATCACGTTCTGGGTAAAGAACCTGGGCACCTCGTGCTCCAGGATCTTCCGGCAGGCAGGCTTATGCAGATCGCAGTCCATCAGCAGGACCTTCGGGTATTTCTTGGACAGGGCCAGAGCCAGGTTGGTCGACACGGTGGATTTGCCCTCGTTCTCCATGACGCTCGTCACCAGCAGGATCTTGCCCTTGCGCATATTCTGCTCGACCCGGCGGCCCAGCTTGCTCATGGTGGTCACATAGCGGAAGCCGGTCTGGGGATCCGTGATCAGGATGCTGCGCTTTTTACGCAGCAGCCGCTCCTTGAGCGTCCGCTTCTTGCGTTCGTGATGGATCTCGCCCAGGCACCAGCAATCGAGCTTTTCCTCGGCCTCCTCCTTGCTGCGGACCGTGTCCCTGAAGTAGGCCATGACAATCAGCAGAAGGAACATCACCGCCGCAGCAGCCAGCGTTATGATTTTGAACGCATGTCCGGCGTCCACGGAGTTGTACGGACCGTAGGGGACCACGGGGGGCTCCAGGACCTCCAGCACGATATCGCCCATGACCGCATAGGTCACCATATCATGCTGCTCCAGCAGCACCTGCATGACCTGGAACGCCAGAGACGGATCCTTTGCCGTGACCTGAACGGTCAGCAGATTGGTCGACTCAATGGCTGAGGCATAGATGCTCACGGGGAATTCCTCCATCCCCAGCTCCCGGAAGATGTTCTTGCGCATGACGGAGCTGTTGAGGACCTCCGTAAATACGGTGGCCAGGGTGGATGTGGAATCGAGATTGTCATAGACCGTCGAAGCACTGTCCCGGGTGGTCAGGACCAAGGTGCTGTTTGTGGAATAGTAGGGGACATAGCCGCTGTCCGTGTAGACGAACGCAGCCATGCCGGCGATCAGCGCCACGACAACGATCAGCAGCCACTTCCGTGCAGCGTCGCGGACCAGCACGATCGGGTCAAAGGGCATCAGAGATTTCTGATATGGATTCAGTTCTTTTTCCTGTTCTTCCTTCTTCATTTCCGACCTCCTGTCACTCCACGACAACAAACAGCTTCGCAATGCCTGAATATGTCGTCAAATTGGAATTCTGGCTGAGTACATACTTGACTTCGTAGACTCCGGGGGTATCCATGCGGACCGTGTTCGTGATCTCCACGAAGACATCCTCCGGGACGCCGCGGGTCAGATCGATGGGATTTCCGCGGACGATGAACTCCTCCAGATAGCTGTCCGGGTCAAACCGCTGACCCTGCTTCAGATAGATCATATACTCACTCAGCGTCACATCGGCGGTGTACCATTCGGGGTCGTAGACCTCCACAGGCAGCGTCATCACAACGGTGTCGCCCAAGCTGTTGGTGACCTGAAGCTCCACCTGATGCACGCCCTCGGCCTCGATGCTCTTGGTGTCGCTGACGAGCGTGGCATGGACCCGGCGGCGGATGTCGCCATCCAGAACGTCATCGGCTCCGATATAATCCAGAAGATCGAATCCGCTGCCGAAGGCAAAGGTCAGAGAGCCCTTCAGCTCAAATCTGGGCGAACGGTAGTCCGGATACCGGACCTGCCGCTGGGTCTTGGCCACATTTCCGGCCCGGTCAAAGGCGGCATAGGTCACAGTGGCGATATTCTGGTCATTGATGCCATAGACGCTCTCGACCAGAACACTGTCGGTCACATCCCCGTCCCGGGCATCCATTGCTTTTACGCCCTGCAGCAGCTTCTCCTCCGGATCCTCGACGGAAACCTCCAGCATCCCTCCGCTGAAGGAGATCTCGGGCCGCACCGTGTCCAGATTGTTGTGGACCCACAACATATAACAGCCAAACAGGCCGATCGCAGCTGCCAGGATGATCAGCAGCAACACATTGATTCGTTTCACAGCAACTCTCCTATCCGCTGCGCAGCGCCGCAGCAAATGATCACGCCCGTCAGGGCGCAGAAACCCATGTTGATTAAGTATACTATACATTCCTGAAATTGTAAATTGCTATTTTAAACAGGATTCCGGAAGATTCCATGTCCTTTCTGATAAAAATGTCGGCTCCGGGAGAATCGGAGCCGACATTTTGTCAAAGCATCACGCCCAGCAGCACCACATAGATCAGGATGCTGATGACGATGGCCATGGAATTGATGGCGCTGGACAGACCCGCATCGCCGCCCAGCTCCGCAGTGAAGGGCGGCACGGCGGTGCCGATGGGGCTGAAGGCCAGGATCACCAGGGCCTGACGGACCTGGATGTCGAAGGGCAGCACAAAATAGAAGATCACCGCAAAAACGGCAGCCACACCGTAGCGCACCAGGAGGATCCGCAGGATCTTTCCCAGCTGTCCCCTGTCCCCCAGGCTGAGCCGGAAGCCCACGCCGATCATGAACATGGCCATGAAGGAGTTGGCGCCGCCGATGAGTCCCGCGCACTCCAGCACCATGCCGGGCAGCCGGATGTGCAGCAGATTCAGCAGCACCATCAGGATATAGGTCACGAAGGGCACCGAGCGGCTCAGGGCCCTGACGACCCGCCCAAAATCGAAGCCCCTGCCGTCCTTGACCGAGGAGGCCACGCCAAAGGCGCCGCCCAGACAGATAAAGGCGTTGCCGCTGTCAAAGAGACTGGTGGCGATGACGCCCATGGGCCCCAAAAAGCTCTGGGCGAAGGGCATGGTAAAGCAGCCGATGTTGTAGCCCGGCAGATTCAGGATGTCAAAGGCCTGCTGCTCCCGGGAATTCCTCCGGTTCAGCAGAAAGCCCAGCAGGATGTAGACCACACCGCAGGCGATGCCCAGGAAGAGCAGAAGCAGCAGGCTCGCATCGATCTGTTTTCCGGCAAAGGATGTGATGATGGCGGCGGGCAGGGTGATGCGGATGGTGATCCTGGACAGGACGCCGAAGTCCTCCTCCCGGAACACGCCGATCTTCTTCAGTACAAAGCCCAGGACGATGATGGCAACGAAGCTTCCCGCCCGGGTCAGAATTTCCAGCATTAGGGGATCCCTCCTTCTTTTTCTGGGTCCATTTTAGCACACGGGGGCAGGTTGTCAAGACCGATCCCATCTCCGGCGTGCAGGAGCCGCCGGCCAAAAGCTGTTGGAAGAAATTGCCTGTCGAAGGAAAAAGTTCGGTTCTTCTCCCCTCTTTCCCCCGGTTCCGACGGCGTTTTCCCTTTTTATACAAAAAGTTATGCACACTGTCCACAGGCTTTTCCACAGGTTAGTCATTTCTAAATCTCCGCAGAACTTGGGCAGTCCCGGTGAAACTCCGGAGGCTTCCCACTATTCACCGGTATGATACAGATTTCAACGTATATTTATGCATCCTTTTTCATTCACTCCGGATAAAATACATAAAATGCAGGAGCATTTTCACGCTCCTGCATTTTTTGTGTTACAGCGTCTCGCCGAGGATGGACTTGGTGGCGTAGGCGTTCAGGTCCATGTCTGCGATATTTCCGGCCAGGTACTCATAGTAGCCCTGGGCGCCGATCATGGCGGCGTTGTCGCCGCACAGGCTCAGCGGCGGCAGACAGACCTCCACCCCCAGCTTTTCGGCAGCGGCCAGGATATCCCGGCGGATGACGGAATTGGCGGCCACGCCGCCGGCCACGGCCAGCGTTTTGTGGCCCGTCTCCTTCAATGCCATGACCACCCGGGGGACCAGGGTGTCGGACACGGCGGCGCAGAAGCTGGCGCAGAGTCCGGGGATGTCGATCTCCTCCCCCACCTGCTGGGCATGGTGGATAGTGTTCAGCGCCGCGGTCTTCAGGCCGGAGAAGCTCATGTCGTAGGGATTCGCGCCGGGCTTGGGCCGGGGCATGGGATAGCGGGCCGGGTCGCCGGACTGGGCGGCCTTGTCCAGGGCCGAACCGCCGGGATAGGGCATCCCCAGCACACGGCCCACCTTGTCAAAGCACTCACCCGCCGCGTCATCCAGGGTGGTGCCCA
>JAFQSI010000216.1 GCA_017409645.1 Oscillospiraceae bacterium
CAGCGTTTTTCGGATTTTCCGAAGGAAAATAAGCCTGTTTTCGCCTTACGGCGACAGATTTTGCTTTACAAAATCTGCGGGCGATCAAGGATCGCCCCTACGAGTACCTTTTTCGACAAGCTGAAGTGCGCACAATCGTGCGCACTTTTTGGGTATCGTCCTGCTTCGGAAGGGTCAGAGCAGCTCCATTACGTCGAGCAGGGAGTCCGCTCTGGCGAAGCAGCGCGACAGGGTCACATCGTCGGGCTGGTCCTGGTCCGGGACGAAGACGCCCATGCACCCGGCCCGCCAGGCGGCCTCCAGGCCGGTGGGGGAGTCCTCGATGGCGAGACACTGTTCCGGAGCCACGCCGATGGCGGCGGCACCGGCCAGGTAGATGTCCGGGAAGGGCTTGCCGTTGGGCACATCCTTACCAGAGCATAGGGCGGTGAAGCCCTCCAGGATGCCCAGACGGCCCAGACGCTCCCGGACCACGGCCAGGGCCGAGGAGCTGGTGATGGCGCAGGGGATGCCCTTCTCCTTCAGAAGCGCCAGCAGCTCCCGGATGCCGGGCTTCTCGTCCACGCCATGTTCGGCGATGTGGGCCTCCATCAGCTCGATCCGGTGGGCGCGGATCTCATCGAAATTTGCCGCGGGGCCGAAGAAGGCCTCCATTTTTTCGATGCCCTGCTCCCGCCGCAGGCTCCGCAGCTGCAGGGCCTGCTCCCGGGTCATGGGAAAGCCCAGATCGGCGGCGGATTCCATCCAGAACCGGGTGAACAGCCGCTCGGAGTCGATGACCACGCCGTCCATGTCGAACAGCACACCGGCCACCGGGGCGGCCACGTCAGGTTGCAGTATCTGGTACATATCCTTTCCTCCATCCGAAAGTGCTGAGTGCGGAATGATTTTCACTCTGCACTCAGCACTATGCCTTCAGCACTTAATAAGACAGTCCGAAGTTCAGCTCGTAGTAATTGCCGTTTGCATCCCGGTAGGCATAGGCCTTGCCGTTCTCGTCCTTCAGCTCAGCGGGCATGTACTGGTCCTTGTCATAGCCGGGGACGTCGTTGGGGCCCATGCGCCAGTCGGAGATGAACAACTGGCCGATCTTCTCGTCCACGGTCATCAGCTTGACGTAGGCGGCAGCGCGCTCGGCGGGGGAGAGCCGCCAGTCGTTGACGGGGGAGACGACGCCGGAGCCGTCGATGTCCTTGAAGTACAGACCGTCCTGCTCAATGATGCCGCGGGTCACGGTGGTGATGGTGGGGCCGTTGGGGTTGCGATAGGTCTTAAAGTTGTCAGATGCTTTGATTGCCTTGTAAGTACCCCATTATTTGTTCACGTTCCCTGGGCCGGGGATGGACCATACAAAGAAAGTTTACCACAATTTTGCTGCAAAGGCAAGTCTGATTTGTTCATACCGTGCAAAAAAGTTATCCTTTCAAAGGGTTTTCAGGCATTATATAGCATAGCTACCTGATTTGTTGAAAAAAACAGCCGCCCGGATGGGCGGCTGCGCAGATGGTCAAGGGATCCCATGCCGGGCATCCACTGTAGGGGCGGGTCATGACCCGCCCGCCGAAAAACGTAGTTTTTCGGATTTTCCGAAGGAAAATAAGTCATTTTTCGCCTGACAGCGAACAGATTTTGCGATGCAAAATCTGCGGGAGGGTCATGACCCTCCCCTACGGGTGCGTTTTGACACTTTGCGGTCAATTCATGGTCCCTTCGCTTCTTTCAAAAAGCGTCTGGATGCGGCTTCGGAGGGCCCTTGCTTCCGGAGTGTCGGCGGTGCCGTGGCGCTCGATCCAGTCAAGGCTCGCCTGCTGGGCGATGGTCAGGGTCTGCAGATCCGAGCCCAGGCTCGCCACCCGGAAGGCGGGCAGGCCCGACTGCCTGGAGCCGAAGAAATCGCCGGGGCCCCGCATTTTCAGATCCTCCTGGGCGATTTTAAAGCCGTCGGTGGTCCTGCAGAAGGCTTTGAGCCGCTGGAGCGTCTCGGGATTGCGGTTGTGGGAGGTCAGGATACAGTAGCTCTTGTCCTGTCCTCTGCCGACTCTGCCGCGGAGCTGGTGGAGCTGGGAAAGGCCGAAGCGGTCCGCGTCCTCGACGATCATCAGCGTAGCGTTGGGCACATCCACTCCCACCTCGATGACGGTGGTGGCCACCAGGATATCGGCGTTTCCTTTGGCGAATTCCGACATGACCCGCTCCTTCTCCGCGCCCTTCATCTGTCCGTGGAGGAGGGCCACCCGCAGGTCCGGGAAGACGGCGGTCTGGAGGGTCTCGGCCCATTCCGTGGCGGATTTCAGGCTCATGCCGTCCGTCTCCTCCACGGCGGGGCATACGACGTATATCTGGTTGCCGCTGGCGGCATGCTTGCGGATAAAATTGTTGATCCGGGGCCGGTAGCTCTCATTCACCAGGAAGGTGTCCACGGTCTGCCGCCCCGGGGGCAGCTCATCGAGAATGGACACATCCAGGTCCCCGTACATCAGCAGGGCCAGGGTCCTGGGGATGGGGGTGGCGGACATGACCAGCAGGTGGGGGTCCTCGCCCTTGGCCGAGAGCTTTGAGCGCTGGCCCACGCCGAAGCGGTGCTGCTCATCGGTGATGACCAGCCCCAGATCCGCAAAGACCGTCTTGTCGGTGACCAGGGCGTGGGTGCCCACGATGAAGTCCAGCTCCCCGGCGGCGATTTTTTCCCGGACCAGCTGCTTGTTTTTGGGGGTCAGGGAACCCGTCAGCAGCCCCACCCGGATGCCCAGGGGCTCCAGAAGCTTCGACAGCGATGCGTGGTGCTGCTCCGCCAAAATCTCCGTGGGGGCCATCATGGCCGCCTGGCGGCCGTTGGTGACGGCGGCATAGGCGGCGGCCGCGGCCACCATGGTCTTGCCGCTGCCCACATCGCCCTGGACCAGCCGGTTCATGGGCGCGCCCCGGCGCAGATCGGCGCAGATCTCGTCGATGCACCGCTGCTGGGCACCGGTGAGCCGGAAGGGCAGGGCGGCGTAGAAGGGCGTCAGATTCAGATTTTCATAGGGCGGGCATTGCTTGTCTGCCCGTGCCGCCCGCATGAGACTCAGGCCCGCGGAGAAGACGAAGAACTCCTCGAAGATCAGCCGCTTTTTCGCCTCCGCGGCCTCGGCCATGTCCCTTGGCTCGTGGATGGCCCGGTAGGCCTGCTCCGCCGGGAGGATGCCGTATTTCTCCCGGATTTCCGGCGGGATGATCTCGGCGGGGGTGTCGCAGATGGCCATGGCCTGCCGGACCGCCTTCAGCACGGCGCCGTTGGTCAGACCCGCCGTCAGCGGATAGATGGGCAGGACGCGGCGGGTGGTGACGGGCTGGGAGTCCAGGGTTTCGAAGGCGGGATTGGTCATGTTGTAGCCGATGAAATCCCCGCTGACGGCCCCGTAGAAGATATACTCCTGACCGTAATGGAGGTTTTCGGATACAAAGCGGCTGTTGAAGAAGGTCAGGTTCAGCCGGGCGGTGTGGTCGGCCACCTGCACCTTGGTGATGTCCAGACCCTTGCGGACGTGGGTGGTCCGGGGGGTGTTCATGACCATGGCCCGGAAGCAGGCGGGGACATCCACCTGCAATTTATCGATGGTGGTAAGCTGGGTCCGGTCCTCGTAGCCCCGGGGGAAATGGCAGATCAGATCCTCCAGCGTGCGGATATTCAGCGTCTCGAACTGCTTCGCCTTCGCAGGGCCGATGCCTTTTAATATGGTGATGGGATCGGATAAGCGGGCCATGATGTCACCTCCGGGGGAATTGATAATTGAAAATTGAGAATTGAGAATGATCTTTCTTATGGTGTTTATTATAAACCATTGATTGGAGCAATACAATCATTTTCCATTCTCAATTATCAATTCTCCATTAAAATGAAAAAACCCCTGCCGAAAGGTACGGCAGGAGATATTTTCAGAGAACACACTCTATCAGGCCAGCTTGTTCATCTTCAGGGTCAGGCTGCTCTTCTTGCGGGCAGCGTTGTTCTTGTGCAGAACACCCTTGACAACAGCCTGGTCAACAGCCTTGACAGCAACCTTGTAAGCAGCCTCGGCAGCGGCCTTGTCGCCGGAAACCAGAGCAGCGTCGAACTTCTTCAGGTTGGTCTTCAGCTCGGACTTGTTGGCCTTGTTCTTCTCGTAAGCGATCTTGGAAGAGATGACATCCTTCTTGGAGGACTTGATGTTGGGCATGAGTTACACCTCCTGTTCTCTAAAATTACTTCCGGGCATAGAATGCCCTTTATGCAGAAACAGATTATACCGTACTTTCCCCAAGAAATCAACCCCTTTTTCAAAAAAATTCGCGGCATCCTCCATTTTGGCCCGGGGGTCTGGCGATCAGACCGGAGATGCTGTCAAGTGGCAGTTTTGAACAAATTTTGGCCCCGGCGAAAACCGTTGCGAAACTGCACAATTTGTCGGAATCCGGTACGGTGATTATGTAAACCGTTCAGAAGATCCGCGCTCCGGAGCGGCTGGCTGTGGAATGTGGAAAAGTCCTGTGGACAAAGTTGTGGAGAATGTGGAAAACCACCGCTTATCAACAGTTATTTGTTCCACAAAAGGGCTGCGGAGGCTTGTGGAAAAACCTGTGGACAATGTGGACAACTGCCCCTTTTCCCACCTCCGGACGCTGATTACGTCACCGCAGCCATCCATGAAAACCCGGAGAAAATGGTCCCGCAGGTTGGCTTTTGTCACCTTTTCGGGGAAGTCGGATGGGGGTCGGATCCACCCTGACCCGACAAACTTTGTGAAAAACCGCCAAAGCTCGATGGCGTTCCTCCATTTCCACGCCATGTATCGATTTCCCGCTTTGGGAAATACTGTGGGTGAAACTGACCAATCAGGAGGAACTTGCCATGCAGGGAAAAGTGGAGATCTGCGGAGTCAATACGTCCCGCCTGGGGCTGCTGTCGGCCCAGCAGATGGACGAGCTGCTGCGGCGGAGCCGCCGGGGAGACGCCGATGCCCGGGAAAAGCTGATCGAGGGGAATCTGCGGCTGGTGCTGAGCGTCATCCAGCGCTTCGACAAGCGGGGCGAGAGCCCGGACGACCTCTTTCAGGTGGGCTGTGTGGGTCTGCTGAAGGCCATTGCCAATTTCGATCCGGACAAGAATGTCCGGTTTTCCACCTACGGTGTGCCCATGATCGCCGGGGAGATCCGGCGCTATCTGCGGGACAACTCCGCCATCCGGGTCAGCCGGAGCCTGCGGGACACCGCCTACCGGGTGCTGCAGTGCCGGGAGGCCCTGACCCTGCGGCTGGGCCGGGACCCGTCCCTGGACCAGATCGCCGCGGAGCTGGAGCTGCCCCGGTCCGAGATCAGCGCGGCCCTGGACGCCATCTCCGCGCCGGTGAGCCTGTACGACCCGGTCTTCACCGACGGCGGCGACCCGCTGACGGTCATGGACCAGGTCCGGGATACCAAAAACACCGAGAGCAGCTGGCTGGAGCAGATCACCCTCCGGGAGGGCTTCCGGCGGCTGGGGGACCGGGAAAAGCAGATCCTGAAGGCCCGCTTCTACGACGGCCGGACCCAGATGGACGTGGCAAGAGACATGCACATCTCCCAGGCGCAGGTGTCCCGCCTGGAAAAGGGCGCCATCTGCGAGCTGCGGAAATACGTCTCGGTCCAGGTGAGCTGAAGTGCTGAGTTCTGAGTGCTGAGGGCTGAGTTAGGCGATCATTCAGCACTCAGCACTCTGCACTCAGAACTGTTCTCATAAGGGGCTTCCGCAGCGCATATTCTGAAGCAAACATCGTGGGAGGTCATTCTATGGGTATGCGTGTGACGGACTTAAGCTGCAAGGAGGTCGTCTGCATCTGCGACGGGGCGAGGCTCGGGTATGTGTCCGATGTGGAGGTGGAGCTGCCCGAGGGGCAGGTGAAGGCCGTCGTGGTGCCGGGGCGGGGGAAATTCTTCGGCCTGCTGGGCCGGACTGAGGACTATGTGATCCCCTGGAACGCCATCCGCCGGGTGGGGGACGACATTATCCTGGTGGACTGCAAGCCATCAGAGTGCCGCTGCCCCAGGCCAAAGCCCAAATGGTTTGGATGAGAGTGGAGATTGGAGAGTGAAGAGTGCAGATGTTAATACTCTACTAATAAATCTCCAATCTCCACTCTCAACTCTCCAATCTTTTTCAAAAAAGTTCTTGATTTTTGGAACGTCTTGAGATATAATGAATCGGCGTGGGAATTTCCCGCCAACGACAACAACTCACACCCGCTGATCGCTTCCCCCAGTGCCCACACGGGCGGGGACTGTGCGAGATGATGGGGTGGAGGAAAAAACAAAATCAAAGGAGATTATTACTATGGCTGTCGTTTCTATGAAGCAGCTGCTGGAAGCCGGTGTCCACTTCGGTCACCAGACCCGCCGCTGGAACCCCAAAATGGCCCCCTACATCTACACCGAGCGTAACGGTATCTACATCATCGACCTGCAGAAGACCGTTAAGAAGCTGGAGGAGGCCTACAACTTCGTCCGTGAGATTTCCGCCAACGGCGGCAACGTCCTGTTCGTCGGCACCAAGAAGCAGGCTCAGGACGCCATCAAGGAAGAGGCTGCCCGCTGCGGCGGTTACTACGTCAACGCCCGCTGGCTGGGCGGTATGCTGACCAACTTCCGCACCATGCGCACCCGTATTGACCGTCTGGCCCAGCTGCGCAAGATGGAGGAGGACGGCACCTTCGCCATGCTGCCCAAGAAGGAAGTCATCAAGCACCAGGGCGAGATCGCCAAGCTGGAGAAGTACCTGGGCGGCGTCAAGGAGATGAAGAAGCTGCCCGCAGCTCTGTTCATCGTCGACCCCCGCAAGGAGCGCAACGCCATTGCTGAGGCTACCAAGCTGAACATCCCCATCGTCGCCATCGTCGACACCAACTGTGATCCCGACGAGATCGACTACGTCATCCCCGGCAACGATGACGCCATCCGCGCCATCCGCCTGATCGCCGCCACCATGGCCAACGCCGCCATCGAGGGCCGCCAGGGCGAGGACACCGAGGCTCCCGTCGAGGAGTAATTCCCGAAAGCATCGTGCCCACCCCGGGTGGGTGGGCACTTTTCAATTCAACTGATTTCACAGGAGGAAATTACAATGGCATTTACTGCTCAGGATGTTAAGAAGCTGCGTGAGATGACCAACGTCGGCATGATGGACTGCAAGAAGGCTCTCCAGGCTACCGACGGCGATATGGACGCCGCCATCGACTGGCTGCGTGAGAAGGGCCTGGCCAAGGCTGCCAAGAAGGCTGACCGCATCGCCGCTGAGGGCGTTGCTCTGGCTACCGTCGTTGACGGCATCGGTGTCGTCATCGAGGTCAACTCCGAGACCGACTTCGCCGCCAAGACCGAGGCCTTCCTGGACCTGGTCAAGAACCTGGCTGTTGCTGTTGCTGAGCAGAACCCCGCTGATGTGGAAGCTCTGAAGGCTTGCACCTACCCCGGCTCCAACCTGACTGTCACCGAGATCATGCAGGAGAAGGTCATGTCCATCGGCGAGAACATGCAGATCC
>JAFQSI010000217.1 GCA_017409645.1 Oscillospiraceae bacterium
CCGCTTCGCGGTCCCCCTCCCCCTGTGGGGGAGGCAAGATATTTCTTATTCTTTGACCTTTCCGGTACTCTCCCGGAAGACCAGGGTGAAGGGCACCGCCTCGTGCTTTGCCGTTGCGCCGTTCTCGATGGCGTCCAGCAGCAGCTGCAGGCTCCGCCGGGCCATGGCTTCGGTGGGCTGGTCCACGGAGGTCAGCCGGGGGATCAGAAATTCACCCACGGACAGGTTGTCGTAGCCGATGACGCTGACGTCGCCGGGCACCTCCAGGTTATGATCCTCCAGGGCCCGGAATGCACCGATGGCCATCAGGTCGGACATGGTGAACAGGGCGGTGAAATGCCGGTCCCGCTGCAGCAGCTCCATGGTCCCCTGGTAGCCGCCGTCGGGAGAGAAGTAGACGGTGGCATAGTCCAGCTCGGGATCGATGGTCAGACCGGCGGCGGTCATGGCCTCCACCACGCCCTCCCAGCGCATCCGGCTGATGTCGGAGTAGAGCCGGTGGCCGCCGATGACGGCGAAATTTTTGTGGCCCATGGCGATCAGGGCCTCCACGGCCTGCCGGGCTGCGGCGTGGTCGTCGATGTAAACGCTGGACAGATTGTCGAAGCCCAGGCTTTCCGCGCTGTTGGTCACCAGGACCGCGGGCACGCCCAGATCTGCAAAATCGGACTGGAAATTCTCCAGGTTGCCGCCCAGGAAGATGACGCCCAGGGCGTTCTTCTCCCGGATCAGCTGCCTGGCCCGCCGGACCTCGTTGTCCGCCCCATGGAGGTAGTCCACATGGAGGGGGTAGCGGGTCCCGTGGAGGGAGGTCTGGATGACCTCCAGCATCTCGGCAAAGAGGATGTTGCCGCTGCCCTTTAAGATGACCAGGATGGAGGTGGCGTGGCTCTGCTTGAGCTGCTTGGCGTTCTGGTTGAGCTGGAAGCCGCTCTCCTCCACCGCGGCCAGGATGGCGGCGCGGGCTTTTTCGCTTACGTTGGGATGGTTGTTCAGGACACGGGAGACGGTGCCGACGGCATAGCCGGTTTTTGCAGCAAGGTCTTTGATTGTCATGGCGGCACCTTCTTCTGTGGTTTTTCCGGGTTTTACGGAAAAAAGCATATTTTGGAAACGATTCCAATTTCCTTGGAACCAGTATAGCGCAACGATTTTTATTTTTCAACAAAAATCGGGAAAAGAAACAGAAACTTCATTGGAATACACAATACGACGGAATTGTTTTTGTGTATTTTACCATGAAAAACAGCGCATGGACACCCGCATCGGATGTCCATGCAGCTGAAACAGGAATAAAACCGGGCGCAGGCTGTCACATAGTCTCCAGTACCTGGGGCAGCTCGGAGAAGGCTTCGATCCGGGCGTCCCAGCGCTCGGGCTCGCCGAAGCCGTAGCCGCAGAAGATGAAGGGGATCCCCGCTTTTTCGCAGGCCTCCAGGTCGCCCTGGGTGTCGCCGATGTAGACGGCGTCGTCGATGCCGTAGCGCTCCATGAGCAGGCGGATGGTATCGCCCTTGGGCAGGCCCGTATCGCCGAAGCACAGGTGGCCCTCGATCAGGTGGCCGATGCCCATCTTTTCGATCAGCAGCTCCGGATAGCCGCACTGGGAATTGCTGACGATGAAGAGCCGGTACTTCGCTTGCAGCTTCGGCAGCGTCTCCTCCACGCCGGGAAAGGCGATGCGGCAGGGGTCCTGGTGGAGGATGACCTCCTCCCGGTCCGTGCAGCGCTGCATGACGTTGTAGCGCTCGGGCTTTTCGATGGATTCAAAGAGGATGTCCGCGATCTCCGACATGGTCTTGCCGAAGAGGGACTTCAGACGCTGGGCGTCCACCTGCAGATCCGGTCTGCCGATGGAGCAGAGGTGTTCGTTGTAGCCCCGGGCTACCAGCTCCCGGCTGTCCCAGAGGGTGCCGTCGATGTCAAAAATCAGTGCTTTCATCAGAATCTCCCCGCAATGTGCTTTTCGATCAGGTTGACCACCAGGTCCAGGGCCACGGCGTTCTTGCCGCCCTCGGGGACCAGGATGTGGGCGTACTTCTTGCTGGGCTCCACGTACTTTTCGTACATGGGCTTGACGGTCTGCTGGTACTGGGTCAGCACGCTCTCCAGGGAGCGGCCCCGCTTGTTCACGTCCCGCTTCACCCGGCGGCACAGACGGATGTCCGCGTCGGTGTCCACGAAGATGCGGATGTCCATCAGATCCCGCAGGGCCTCGTCCTCGAAGATCAGGATGCCCTCGACGATGATGACCTTCCGGGGCTCCACGCGGGTAGTCTCGCTGGAGCGGTTATGGACGGTGAAATCGTAGACGGGGCAGTCGATGGCCTGGCCGCTGCGCAGCAGATCCAGATGACGGACCATCAGCTCCGTCTCCAGGGCGGCGGGCTCGTCGTAGTTGAGCTGGCAGCGCTCCTCATAGGTCATGTCGTCGTGGCGCTTGTAGTAGCTGTCGTGGCTGAGGACGGTGATGTTGTCCACAAAGCGCTCCACGATCCGGTTCATCAGAGTGGTCTTGCCGCTGCCGGAGCC
>JAFQSI010000020.1 GCA_017409645.1 Oscillospiraceae bacterium
GCTGGACTGCCTGACGGTGCTGAAATGCGCCGACCTGCGGGGGAAAAAGCTCATCGACGTGGGCTGCGGCGCGGGATTTCCCGGCGTGCCCCTGAAGATCGGCTGCCCCGAGGTCGATCTGACCCTCCTCGACTCCCTGGGAAAGCGGATGAACTGGCTGGAAGCCACCCTGCCGAAGCTGGGCGTCGATGCGACCTATATCACCGCCCGGGCCGAGGAGGCCGTGGCCGACCGGCGGGAGCAGTACGATTTTGCGACCAGCCGGGCCGTTGCCCGCTTAAACATCCTGCTGGAGCTGACCGCCCCTTATGTCAAAGTCGGCGGAGCGGTGCTGGCCATGAAGGGCGCCGCAGGCCGCGACGAGCTGGCAGAGTGTAAAAACGCCATCCGCCAGCTGGGACTGAAGCTGGAAGCGGTCCACGAATTCCCCATGGACGGCACCAACCACATGGTCATCGTCCTGCGCAAGGTGGCCCCCACTCCTGCAAAATATCCCAGACGCTACGCCAAGATCAAGGCAAGCCCGCTGTAAAATGAAAAATTGAAAATGGAAAGTTGATAATTAAGATTCATTTTCCATTTTCAATTCTCAATTTTCAATTCAAATTTACACCAGGGAGGATTTACAATGAAGCTCACTTCGGTCCACCACATCGCTGTCATCAACAGCAACTACGAAAAGTCCTACGATTTTTATGTCAACCGTCTGGGTCTGAAGGTCATCTTCGACATTGAGCGGCCCGCCAAGAATGACCGGGTGCTGATGCTGGAGCTGGACAAGGGTCTGATGCTGGAGGTCTTCATTATGGAGAATCCCCCCAAGCACCTGGACGCCCCCGAGGCCGCCGGTCTGCGGCATCTGGCCTTCGGCGTGGAGTCCGTGCCCGAGGCCATCAAGTGGCTGAACAGCCGGGGCATCGAGACGGGCCCCATCCTGATGGATACCAACAACAACATCAACAAGCCCGTGGTCTTCTTCTGGGACCCCGACGGCACCCCCCTGGAGCTGCATGAGTGAGTGCTGAGTTCTGAGTGCTGAAGGCTGAGTGATCAAATCACCCTGGAATCATCGATTCCAGGGTGATTATTTGTTCATTCCTTGATAAGCTTCTCAAAAATGGGCAGACTACGCTCGATCAGGTCGCGGCTGACGCAGTAGCAAATACGGAAATACTCCGGGCAGCCGAAGTCGTCGCCGGGGACCAGGAGCAGATCGTGCTGCTTGGCCTTTTCGGAGAAGGCTGCGGAGGAGCCGTCGGGAGCCTTGACGAAGAGGTAGAAGGCGCCGTCGGGCTTGGCCATCTCATAGCCATAGGAAGCCAGGGACTCGGAGAGCAGGCGGCGGTTTTCGTCATAGGCCTGCAGGTCGGGCCGCAGCTGTACGCAGCGGGCGATGACCTTCTGCAGCAGGCTGGGGGCGCAGACATGGCCGATGGACCGGGCGGCACCGGCCACGGCGGCATAGAGGGCGTCGTGGTCCGCGCACTGCTTGGGCACATAGACATAGCCGATCCGCTCGCCGGGCAGGCTCAGGCTCTTGGACCAGGAGTAGCAGACGACGGTATTGTCGTAGATGCCGGGGATCCAGGGGGCGGTGATGCCGCCGTAGACCAGCTCCCGGTAGGGCTCATCGGAGATGATGTAGATGGTGTGGCCCACCTCGGCGGACTTCCGGTCCAGCAGCCGGGCCAGCTTCTGCAGCGTCTCGGCGGTGTAGACGGTGCCCGCGGGGTTGTTGGGGGAGTTGAGGATGATGGCCTGGGTGTTGGCGGTGATGGCGTTCTCCAGGGCGGTCATGTCGATCTGGAAGGCGGGGATGTCCGCGGGGACCACCACCAGCTTACCGCCGCTGGACTCCACGAAGGGCCGGTACTCGGGGAAGAAGGGGGCCACGGCGATGAACTCGGCGTTCTCCACCGCCAGAGCCCGGATGACGGACACCAGCTCCGGAGCCGCGCCGCAGCCCACGAACAGATCCTGGGGCCGGACGCCGGCGTCATAGCGCTCATTCAGATCCGCAGCCACCGCCTGCCGCAGACCCAGGTCGCCGGGGGCGGAGGTATAGCCGTGGACCGCCAGGGAGTCCATCTCGTTCAGCACCGCATGGATGGCCTCGTTGACCCCGGCGGGGGCGGGGATGGAGGGGTTGCCCAGGGAGTAGTCGAAAACATTCTCCCGGCCCACCACGGCGGCGCGCTGGCTGCCGTACTCAAACAGCTCCCGGATGCAGGAACGGTTGGCACCCAGGGCGTACATTTTCTCGTTAATCATTTGGATTCACCTCAATTGGATTCTGCGATGGTCTTCCAGCCGTATTCGTTCAGCTGCTTCTCGAAGGCCTCATACTCCTGCCGCAGGAGCAGCTCCGCCTTGCTGCCCTTCAGGAGCTTTTTCAGGGGATTGGGCTTCAGGGGGAAGCGGATCTTCGTATGTCCCACGTTGAACAGCTCATAATAACCGCAGCC
>JAFQSI010000218.1 GCA_017409645.1 Oscillospiraceae bacterium
AACGGCGGCGTCAAGGCGGGCGCAGGCCGGGAATATCTGGTGGTTTCCGTGCATGCAGACACCGCCGTCATCAAGCTGTAAGGAGGAAATGAAAATGGCATACGACAATCTCAGACTGGAAAAGGGCATGTACCGTCAGTCCGGCAAGACCTTCAGCCAGGTGCTGGAGGAGCTGGACCCCACCGAGAATTACCGGGGCACCTCTCTGGAGAAGACCGACGCCTTCCAGCGGCAGCTGCGCCGCTTCGGCATCAAGGCCAAGGGTCCCGGATCCTCCACGGTGGAGAAGTTCTTCCGGACCATGGATTCTGCGGTGCTGTTCCCCGAGTACATCGCCCGGACTGTCCGGCAGGGCATGGAGGAGAACGACATCCTGCCCGCCATCACCGCCACCACCACCGTCATCGACGCCATGGACTACCGGTCCATCTATGCGGAGATGGACGAGTCCGATGCCGCTCTGGCCGCCGTGGCCGAGGGGGCGGCCATCCCCGCCACCAAGGTCCGGACCCGGGACAATCTGATCAGCCTGAGCAAGCGGGGCCGGATGCTCATCGCCAGCTACGAGGCTCTGCGGTTCCAGAAGCTGGATCTGTTTTCCGTGATGCTGCGCCAGATCGGCAGCTACATTCAGAAGATGCAGCTGCGCGACGCCATCGAGGTCCTGGTCAGCGGCGACGGCAACGGCAACGCCGCCGAGGTCTTCACCGTGGGCACCAGCCCCATCTCCGGCGAGGCCGGGGAGCTGGGGTATGACCAGCTGGTGGAGTTCTGGGGGCAGTTCGACCCCTACACCATGAACGGCATGATCCTCTCCAGCTCCATGATGACGAAGATGCTGAAGATCCCCGAGCTGCAGAATCCCCTGACGGGGCTGAATTTCCAGGGCACCGGCGTGCTGGCCGCTCCCCTGGGGGCACAGCTGCACCGGACCTCTGCGGTGGAGGAGGACATGATCATCGGCATCGACAGCCGCTACGCCCTGGAGCAGGTCCGGGCCGGGGAGGTGCTGGTGGAGTACGACAAGCTCATCGACCGGCAGCTGGAGCGGGCGGCCATCACCGCCATCTGCGGCTTCGGCAAGATCTGCGACGGTGCCGCAAAGGTCCTGATGGTATGATTTTGGAGGACCAGATCTACGCCCAGGCGCTGGTGCTGGCGGGGCAGCTCAGCCAGGAGCAGGACGCCCTGCTGCGGGTATTGTGCCGGGTGACGAGGACCGGTCTGGAGAGCCGGCTGCGCAGCGGCATCACGCCGGAGGACTGCCGGGCGGATCTTGTGGCAGCCGGGAGCCTGCTGGCCCTGGCGGCCCTCTCCGAAAGCGACAGCTGTCCCGAGCGGTTCACCGCCGGGGAGCTGACCATACAGCGGGGCAGCAGCTCCGCTGCGGCCCGGTGTCTGCGCAGCCAGGCGGAGCTGATCCTGGTCCCCTATGTCCGGGACAGCTTCACGTTTTTGGGGGTGTGAGATGCGTCGGATGGTGGAAAAGCTGCTGAGGCAGTACGGCATGGAGCTGCGGGTGGAGGGAACGCCCGTCCGGGCCCTGCTGCAGCCGATGACGGGAAAGCTGGAGCGGCTGGCGATCCAGGACCCGGGCCCGCTGGGCCTGCAAAGCCGCCAGCGGTATCTGTACATCGGCCCTCTGGAGCCCCAGCTGCGGACGGATATGGAGCTGACGGCGGAGGGGAAGCGCTACGCGGTCCGGTCGGCCCACCAGATCCGGGGCGCTGATGGGCCCGTCTACAGCTGGGCCATGTGCGTGGAGAAGGGACGGGATACAGATGGGCTATGAGCTGCTGGAGCGGATCACGGCGGTGCTGACGGCAGCGGGGCTCCCGGCCGGGGAGGAGTACCCCGGCTCGGAGCAGCAGCTCGACGGTCCGGCGGCCGCGGTGGGGCTGCGGGAGCTGGACCCGGAGCGGGGGGCCGCGGCCTTTTCCGTCCGGGTCCTGAGTCCCAGGATCCTGGGGGGCTGGTGCT
>JAFQSI010000021.1 GCA_017409645.1 Oscillospiraceae bacterium
CACAGGCAACTATGACATCAACGCGGTGCTGCCGTTCAACGCCGCCCTGATCCTTGCCGGACTGAGCGTGATATTGACCGTCATCGGCGGTCTGATCCCCTCCAGAAAGGCCGCCCAGAAGGACCCCGTCATCGCACTGAGGACCGAATAACATCCCCACCGCCGCGGCAAAGCCGCGGCGGTTTCGTTTTCTGTGAATTATTACCAAATGGTAAAAATTTGTATGCCCCTTGCGTCATCGCCGAAAAAATGGTATACTGACCCAAGAAACAGAATTCAGGAGGTACAAGCATGTTCATTACCAATGATATCCGCTATGTCGGCGTCAACGACCATCAGGTGGACCTGTTCGAGGGTCAGTATGTGGTCCCCAACGGCATGAGCTATAATTCCTACGTCATTCTCGACGAGAAGGTGGCCGTCATGGACACCGTGGACCAGAACTTCGGCGAGGAGTGGCTGGGCAACATCCGCGCCGAGCTGGATGGCCGGAAGCCCGACTATCTGGTGGTCCACCACATGGAGCCCGACCACTCCGCCAACATCGACGTGTTCCTGAAGGCTTACCCCGAGGTCACCGTCGTCTCCTCTGCCAAGGCCTTCGCCATGATGAAGCAGTTCTTCGGCACCGATTACGCGGACCGCCGCGTCGTTGTGGGCGAGGGCGACACCCTGTCCCTGGGCAAGCACGTTCTGACCTTCGTCACCGCCCCCATGGTCCACTGGCCCGAGGTCATCGTCAGCTATGATTCCTGCGACAAGGTCCTCTTCTCCGCCGACGGCTTCGGCAAGTTCGGCGCGCTGGATGTGGAGGAGGACTGGGCCTGCGAGGCCCGCCGGTACTACATCGGCATCGTGGGCAAGTACGGCATGCAGACCCAGAAGCTGCTGCAGAAGGCCGCCGGCCTGGATATCGCCATCATCTGCCCCCTCCACGGTCCCGTGCTGACCGAGGATCTGGGCTACTACATCAATCTGTACGACATCTGGTCCGGCTACAAGGTGGAGTCCGAGGGCGTGGTCATCGCCTACACCAGCGTCTACGGCCACACCAAGGCCGCGGTTCGGCTGCTGGAGCAGAAGCTTCTGGAAAACGGCTGCCCCAAGGTGGTCGTCAACGACCTGGCCCGCTGCGACATGGCCGAGGCCGTGGAGGATGCCTTCCGCTACGGCAAGCTGGTCCTGGCCACCACCACCTACAACGGCGACGTGTTCCCCTTCATGAAGGAGTTCATCCACCACCTGACCGAGCGCAGCTATCAGAACCGGACCATCGGCCTGATGGAGAACGGCACCTGGACCCCCACCGCCGCCAAGACCATGGTCAAGATGCTCGAGGGCAGCAAGAACCTGACCTTCTGCGAAAACACCGTCAAGATCCTCTCCGCCCTGTCTGACGACTCCCGGGCTCAGATCGAGGCTCTGGCAAAGGAGCTTGCATAAATGCCATGCGCCCGGGACTCCGGGCGCATTTTTTACCTTGTAATGTGCTATAATGAACGGGGTGATGCGAATGAAACGAAAACTGATCATCGTCGGCGCGGTTTTTCTGGTGCTGATCCTGATTTTAACCTGCATATTCTTCTGGAAGGGCGGACACCACGCGCTGTTCCTGGCGGATACGCTGGAGGACTGGCTGGATGCTGACACAGGCGCAGCCGCAGTGACCTTCCAGCTCCAGCGGCCGGACTACGCAGTCGATCCGGACACCGGCCGGATCACGCCCCAGGTCGGGCAGCTCTCCCTGACCGCCGACGGCAGCTGGTGCGAATACGCCGACGAGCCCCTCTACTGCCTGACTGCGGAGGGGATCAGTGCCTATTTCCGGGAGGGCATTGTCTGTCTGGACTCCGGAAAGGCCTATACCCTCCCCCAGCCGCCGGACCTGTCCGGGACTACCAAAAAGCTTCGGACCGGTCTGATCCTCTACGGCCGGGTGACGAAGGAGGGCGACACCTACACCGTCACCATGGATACGGAGGAGCTGGAGCTGACCGTCCTGATCACCGCGGACAAGACCCTGCGCTCCATCTCCGCCACGGCACTGCTCCCCGACGGTACCGCCCTCTCCGGCTCCGTGACGCCCCATGCGCCCGGCCCCGACGCCATCCCCCAGGCCGTGACCGATGCTCTGGTCCTGGCGCAGATGGAGCCGCCGACGCTCCTGACCGATCTTCTGGATGAGATCCTTCCCGCCCTCCGGAATCTGCTGCCCCTGTCCGGTGAGCTGACCCTGGGTGTGGAATGCGGGATCCTGGACCTGTCGGAGACGGCCGATTTCCGTCTGAACGGGAAAACGGCCGAGCTGGAGCGCAGGGGGATCATCGTCACCATCGATCTGCCGGAGGAATTCTCCGCCGCTGACCCCACCGCCCTGGCGCTGCTCCTGCTGCGAAACGGGGAATTCTCCCGGGAGGAGGGCTCCGCCGTCTTCCGGGTCCTGCTGCCGGCAGAGCCCACCAACGAGCTTTGCTCCGCGCTGGTGCCCCAGATCGCAGATCTCGGAGTCACCTTCACGGAAAGCCAGGCCGTTCTGACCTTTGCGGAGGGGGCTCTGCGGACCATGTCGCTCCACGCCGACGGGACCGTCCCCTTCCTGTTCTCCCCACTCCCGGTATCCTTCCGGGCAGAATTGAACATCCCATAAAAATCAGGCTCCCGAAAGGGAGCCTGATCCAGTCTGTAAAGCCCCCTCAGAACGCGCAAGGCGCCTTGGCTCTCCCTCTGGGAGAGCTGTCACGCGTCAGCGTGACTGAGAGGGTTATCGAATATTTGCGCTGCAAATATTCGATTTTTCCCGATTTTCACGGAAAATCGGGAGGCCCTCTCCGACCTCGCTGCGCTCGGCACCTCTTCCATAGGGAGAGGCAAGTAACTTTTTGACCAGTTGAAAAATCAGGCTCCCATTCGGGAGCCTGATCCTTTATGATTTTAGCCGCCCAGATTCTGCAGGAACTTCTGCTTCATCTCAGCGCCGTATGCGGCGTAGCTGCCGCTGCGGAGCTTGTCGAAGCCATGCGCGATGGCCTCGTCCCAGCTCTGCTTCTCATGATTGACGAGAATGGGATAGTGGTTGACGTTGTTGGACATGTGGGCGTCACGGTAATCCTGGCCGTTGCCGGGGAAATGCTTGGCGCAGCAGTAGACGCCGTCCGTCTCGTGCAGGCCGTCCATGAAGGCCTTGCCCATCTCGCCGACGATCTCTGCGTCATTGCCGTAGGCACGGGACAGGACCTCCTCGCACTCCCAGTTGTAGGTGATGTCCACCACGGGGGCGAAGGCCATGTTGCAGGCGGTCAGCTGCCAGAACAGCTGGCCCACCTTCTCCTCGGGGGTCATGGCGGCGATGGTGCCTTCGACCCAGGCGATGTCCTCGTCGGACAGGTAATAGGGCTTTGCTCTCAAATCGACCATAGTGGTTCACGTTTCCTTTCTTCTGTGTTTCCACAAAATTTCACGATAACATTGTACCAGATGTGACACCCACTTTCAATAGTTTCTTTTCCCTTTCCGTGTCCCAATTTGGCGATTTTATCCAAGTCTCCTTCCTTTTTCTGTCATTTCTTGACTTTTCGCCGGTTTTGACGTACCCTTTCGGGAAAGGAGTGATCTTCATGCGTATCAGAAATGTACTGCTGTCGGTGCTGGGCGGCGGGGTGCTGGCCTTCGGGCTGTACCATGTTCATTCCCTCTCGGGCGTCACCGAGGGCGGTGCCCTGGGTCTGACGCTGCTGCTGCAGCACTGGCTGGGCGTCTCCCCGGCCTGGTCGGGCCTGGTCATCAACTTCTGCTGCTACGCCTACGGGCTGCGGACCCTGGGACGGGGCTTTCTCGCCATGTCCGCCCTCTCCGGCGGCAGCTTTTCCCTGTTCTATGCCATTTTCGAGCGATCCCCCCGGCTCTGGCCGGAGCTTGCCCATATGCCGCTGGTTGCCGCCATTGTAGGCGCACTGTTCGTGGGTGTGGGCGTGGGACTCTGCGTCCGCGCAGGCGGCGCGCCCACGGGAGACGACGCCCTGGCCATGGGCCTGAGCCGCAGGTTCCATATCCCCATCGAGCGGGTGTACCTCATCACCGACCTGACGGTGCTGGCCCTCTCCCTGAGCTATCTGCCCCTGGGCCGGATCGCCTGCTCGGTGCTGACGGTGACGCTCTCCGGTAAAATCATCGGCATCATACAAAGATGCAAAACCGATCATTCGGTATCGTAGGGAACGGCCAAAGTGCCGTTCCCTGCATAGCTTTCCGGAATTCTTAAGAATTCTGAAGTTCCCTTGACAATTCGTTCTACAGCCTGTAGAATATCAGTACATTCTACACCGTGTAGAACAGAAAGGAGCGATCCATATGACCGACATCACCATGGGCGCGGTGGAGAGCCGCTTCGCCCGCCTGATCTGGGACAACGAGCCCATCACCGCCGCAGAGCTGGCCCGGCTAGCGGACCGGGAGCTGAAATGGAAGAAGACCACCGCCTACACGGCCCTAAAGCGGCTGTGCGAAAAGGGCATCTTCCGCAACGACAGCGGCGTCGTGACCTCGGTGCTGTCCTTCGGCGAATACCAGTCCCGCCAGAGCCGCCGGTTTCTCGAGGACAACTGCGGCGGCAGTCTGCCGGTGTTCCTGGCAGCCTTTACCAAAAAGGGGGACCTGAGCCGGGAGGATCTGGCCGAGATCCGCAGGATGCTCGACGACTACGAACGGGAGGTGTGAACCATGCCCAGCTTCACCGAGATCCTGAATCTGAGCATCTCCGCCAGCTTTCTGGTGCTGGCGGTGGTGCTGCTCCGGCTGGTGCTGAAGAAGGCCCCGAAGGCCTTCCACTGTGCCCTGTGGGCGCTGGTGGCCCTGCGGCTGCTGTGTCCCCTATCCATTGAAAGCGAGCTGAGTCTGCTCCCCAGCCGGGAGGTCATCCCCCAGGAATACCTGACCATGGAGCCCGACCGGATCGACGCCCCCGCCCGCCTGGAGATCGTCACCAATCCCGTCTATGATTCTCCGGTCACGATCCATACGGACGCCACCGTGGACCGGGTCCAGAGCTGGGATCTGATGGCCACCCTCGTCTGGCTGACGGGCATGGCCGCCATGGGGATCTACGCCCTGTACAGCTATCTGAGCCTGCGTTTCCGGGTCCGGATGGCAGGCTGGGTCCGGGAGAATGTCTATGACTGTGACGGGCTAAGCTCCCCCTTCATCCTGGGCATCCTGCGGCCCCGGATCTACCTGCCGTCCGATCTGGACGAGGACACGAAGACCCATGTCCTGGCCCATGAAAGGGCCCATCTGAAACGGCTGGACCACCTGTGGAAGCCCCTGGGCTTTGCCCTGCTGACCGTCCACTGGTTCAACCCCGTCATGTGGCTGGCCTACATCCTCCTTTGCCGGGATATCGAGCTGGCCTGCGACGAGCGGGTGATCCGGAAGCTGGACAAGGGGACCATCCGGGCCTATTCCGAAGCCCTGGTCCGCTGCTCCGTCAGCCACCGGATGATCGCCGTGTGTCCACTGGCCTTCGGCGAGGTGGGCGTCCGGAGCCGCATCAGGTCCATGCTCCGCTACAAAAAGCCCGGTTTCTGGATCCTGCTGACCGCCGTCGTCACCGGTATCGCGCTGGCAGTCTGCTTCCTGACGGATCCGAAGGAGCAGCCCCGGACCGCAGAGCAGGTCTGGGACAAAGAGGGCTTCGTCATCACCTCCTCGGAGGTAACAGCCCAGGAGCTGACGCTGGAGGCCGGTACCCTGCCGGAGGATGTCCTGAACGGCAGGGAACACACCTTTGAACCGGAAACCATCCTCCTGTGTCAGTTTGATTCCACCTCCTTCTATGTCCACTCGGCCAGAATGAGCGGCGACGAGCTGCTGCTGACGGTGCAGTTGAGCCACCGGATCGGCGAAGCCGGGTCCATCCTGCTGCCCTTCGACCCCCTGGATGATTCTGCCGATCATTTCGTCCATATGGAAAGCGGCGATGTGCAGGACGCCCTCAGCACCTATCCGGACACCGCGGCGATCCGGGGCAAGGGCCGCGACAGCTTCGATCTCTGCATCAAAACGGAAGACTACAGGCAGATGCGAGGCGACATCCATTTCCGGGTCGGCGGCATCTATCAAGTGACCTACGCCCGGGAGGGTACCCCCATCTGTCAGATCCTGGAGCGGAAGTACCGGGCAGAGGAGATCCGCTTCACCCATCCCACCGAGGGCTTCCCCTACACCCTGGAGCAGCTCCCGACCTATGCAGTCCGTGCCGCCCTCAGCGGCGATTTGTACCTCGCCACTGTGACGGAGAATGCCGCTGTCCAGAGCTATGGAAACGAAGGCGTTCTCGAGGAGCTTCCGCTGACAAAAGAAAACTTTGACGACCGCTTCCCCAGCGATGGCTGGACGGACACGGACGACCGCACCGACCTGCGCCGGAACAATCTGGCCGCCTGGCGGGTCTACCCCAAATACACTAATTACACCAAAGAAAGCATCCTCCTGCTTCAAAAGGACGGCACTCTCTGGCTGGCCTTCAACGCAGAGCCGGAAGGACAATTCGAAAACCTGTACCGGCTCACAAGCGAGCCCGCTGCGCCCATCAGCGCTATCATCACCGCGACCACATATTACCCCTCCGGAATGAACGACTTCACCTGTCCCAGCTTCCGGCTCAGCTCTGACGGGACCTTCCACCTCAGTGAAAACCTGCTCAGCAGCTACTATGCCCACGGCTTCTACACCCAGACCGACACCGAGCTGGTCCTGAAGACCGGTGATGACCGGTGCATCTGGTATTTCACCGCCGACAGCGGCGGCTACCGTTTCGACGCGGACCGGTCCAGCCCCATCACCACCTGCTTCGACCTGAAAAACCCGGAGCCGCTGCCCAACGGGACCCTGTTCCTGCCCTCTGATTCCCAGAAGCAGGCCGCCGTGGGACTGGATCTGGCCATCCAGGCGGTGATCGAGCAGTACTGCAAAACCGAAGGGGACGAGCAGTATCTCATCACCGAGTGCCACAACATCCTCGATGCCGCCGTCATCAGCGGCACCCCGCCCGCAGGCTCCAAGGAGCATGAGGAGCTGGTGACGGTCCACGCCGTGGGTCTGGTCCGGCGCTACACCGTCCGGGGCACCGCTCACCGCTTTGAAAGCGAGCAGCTGGTCCATGCGGTCATGACCTTCCTGGTCGATGATGCCACCTACACGCTTCGGTCGCTGAAAACCTCCGAGGACGTTCCCCTGTCGGACCTCTACTCCCCCCTGGCTCTGGAGCTGTGGGAAACCAACGACGCTCTGGTCGGTCAGCTGGAGGACCAGTGTGACTGGCTGGCCCAGCTGTGGGTGGAGGAGA
>JAFQSI010000022.1 GCA_017409645.1 Oscillospiraceae bacterium
GACTGGAAGGACATCGCCCCCGTGCTGGAGGCCAACGAGTTCGAGCATGTGGAGATCGAAAATAACTGCCGCAACTCCGCCATCCCCATGCTGGACATGAAGAACGTCCCCGCCCGCATCGAGCCGGGCGCCATCATCCGGGAGCAGGTCGAGATTGGTAAGAACGCCGTCATCATGATGGGCGCCATCATCAACATCGGCGCCGTCATCGGCGAGGGCACCATGATCGACATGGGCGCGGTCCTGGGCGGCCGGGCCACCGTGGGCCGCAACTGCCATGTGGGCGCGGGTGCCGTTCTGGCCGGCGTCATCGAGCCCGCTTCCGCCACCCCCGTCATTGTGGAGGACAATGTCCTCATCGGTGCCAACGCCGTGGTCATTGAGGGCTGCCATATCGGTGAAAACGCCGTGGTGGCCGCCGGTGCCATCGTGGTCGCCGACGTTCCCGCCAACGCCGTCGTCGCCGGCTGCCCCGCCAAGATCATCAAGATGAAGGACGAAAAGACCGCCGGCAAGACCGCCCTGGTCGACGCCCTCAGAGAATTATAAAACCTGTGGGACGTCGAGGACGCCGTCCCCTACATACCAACTTCGTAAATGCGAAAACCTCCCGGAAAACCGGGAGGTTTCACACTGTCGAAGAACCTATATTTCTGAGCGCACCGTAGGGGCGACCCTCGGTCGCCCACCGAAAAACAGCGTTTTTCGGATTTTCCGAAGGAAAATAAGCCTGTTTTCGCCTTACGGCGACAGATTTTGCTTTACAAAATCTGTGGGCGATCAAGGATCGCCCCTACAATAGGTGGTATAAAACAGAAAAACCTCCCGCTTTTTCGGGAGGTTTTGAACATTTACAGCCCCAAAATCAGCTTGGCGAACAGGAAATAGACCAGCAGGGAGACGGCGTCGACGATGGTGGTGATGAAGGGCGACGCCATGACCGCGGGGTCTGCGCCCAGGACCTTGGCCACCATGGGCAGCACCGCGCCCACGGCCTTGGCGATGATGACCGTCACGCAGAGCGCGCAGCAGACCACCAGATCCACCATCAGCGTGATCTCGGTGTTGCCGAAGAGCATCCGGTCGATGAGCCAGATCTTGGCGAAGCAGACCACCGCCAGACCCAAACCGCAGAGGACTGCGGTCCGCAGCTCCTTCCACAGCACCTCGCCGATGTCCCGGAATTTCAGCTCGCCCAGGCTCAGGCCGCGGATGACGGTGACAGAAGACTGGGAGCCGGAGTTGCCGCCGGTGCCCATGAGCATGGGGATGAAGGCCGACAGGGCGATGACCTGGGCCAGGGCATCCTCGAAGGCGGTCATGATCAGGCCCGTGAAGGTGGCGGACACCATCATCATGGAAAGCCAGGGGAAGCGGTTCCTGAACAGCTCGAAGGGGGTATTTTTCAGATAGGGCTTTTCCGAGGGGGTCATACCGGCCATCATCTCGATGTCCTCGGTGGCCTCCTCCTCCATGACGTCCATGGCGTCATCGAAGGTGACGATGCCCACCATGCGGCTCTCGGAGTCCAGCACGGGCATGGCCAGGAAATTGTATTTGGAGAGCATCCGGGCGACCTCCTCCTGGTCGGTGGAGGTGGAGGCGAAGATCACGTTGGTGATCATGATATCCTGGATGGGGGTGTCGTCGTCGTCCGCCAGCAGCAGATCCTTGACCGTGACCATGCCCAGCAGTTTGCGGCTGGTGTCGGTGACGTAGCAGGTGTAGATCGTCTCCTTGTCCACACCCTGGCGGCGGATGCGCAGGATGGCCTCGCCCACCGTCATGTGGGGCCGCAGGGAGACGTACTCGGTGGTCATGATGGAGCCTGCGGAATTGTCCTCATAGCGCAGGATCTGGTTGATGGCCTTGCGCATCTCCGGGTCCGCGTGCTTTAAGATCCGCTTGACCACATTTGCGGGCATTTCTTCGACCAGGTCCGCGGCGTCGTCGACGTATAATTCGTCCAGGACCTCCTTCAGCTCGTTGTCGGAGAAGCCCTTGATCAGCAGCTCCTGGGCATCGGGCTCCATCTCCACGAAGGTTTCCGCGGCCAGCTCCTTGGGCAGCAGCCGGTACAGCACCGGGATCCGCTGCTCCTCCAGCGCGTCGAACAGTCCTGCGATATCACTGGGATTCATGGTCACCAGGATATCCCGCAGGGTGGTGTACTTCTTGTCGTCGAGCAGGCTCAGCAGCGCCTTTTCGACGATCTCAAATCGTTCTGCCATGTGTTTTCCTCCTTTTTCCTTTGTGAGTCAAACACACCGGGCCGATATCCAGTTATTCAGCAGACCAGGTCGCCTGGTCTATGCTACTTCGGCCGGATGTGCCGTTACTACTGCCAGATTCCATGGCGATCCTCCTTAACTGTTTTTTAGCCATAGGCTCTTTTATTTTAGCGCTGTTTTTGATTGATGTCAACCTTTTTGAGGGAGATTGGAGAGTGAAGAGTGGAGAGTGGAGCGTTTTGCGTGCCTGCATCGAAAGGAAATGCTGCGTTGACACCGGTGCGTTTTTTCTGTAAAATGTGCTGTATCGGAACCGTGCAAAAACCTTGCGCATCTCCACTCTCCAATCTCCACTCTCCACTCTTACCAGGAGGTATTCCATGATCCGTTTCGCGACCGAACACGATCTGCCCGCCATGCTGGCGATCTACCGTCCCTATGTGGAAAACACCACCTATTCCTTTGAATATGACGTCCCCTGCCTGCGGACCTTTACCCAGCGGTTTTACGACCACATCGCCCAATTCCCCTGGCTGGTGTGGGAGGAGGAGGGTGCAGTGCTGGGCTACGCCTACGCCGGGGCCCCCTGGGAGCGGGCGGCCTACCGCTGGTGCGCGGAGGTTTCCATCTACCTCCACCCCAGCGTCCACGGCAGAGGCATCGGGCGGCAGCTCTACGCACGGCTGGAGGAGATCCTGACACGGCAGGGCTACCGGGTGGCCTACGCCCTGATCACCACGGAAAACACGGGCAGCGTGGCCTTCCACGAAAGACTGGGCTACGTTTACCACTCGACTTTTGAAAACTGCGGCTACAAGATGGGCCGCTGGCTGGGGGTCATCTGGCTGCAGAAATGGCTGAATCCCCTGGACGCTCCCACGGCCTTCCCGAAGAAATGGACGGAGGTCATCTGAGCAAAAGCCGTCCGTATCTGCACCGGGAAAACATTCCATTGTCCAAAAAATGAAATTTTATCCCAAAATATCATGCATGTTGCCCAAATGATTGGTGAATTTTCCGGTCATTTAGGCACAAATGCTATAAAAAAGCGTTAGAATTTATCTAACTTGACTCTACCGAAAATCCAAAAAATATGGTATGTTATGTATGGAGTCTTATGGGCGTACTGCGCCCATGACGCACATCCGCCACCCAGAGGCTCCGGGCCGTTTCGGGTGTGGGCGGCAGATGTGTCATATATCCTCCGGACCGTCTCCGCCTGAGGATATCCGCACTTTCCGGAGACAAGCGGGGGTTCCCCAAATCCATTCGAAAAACGAATAATTTTAAAGGAGCTGTGACCATGTATTTCCACAAAAAGCGCGTTATCGCCATGCTTCTGGCCGGCGGCCAGGGCAGCAGACTGTATGTCCTGACCCGGAAGACCGCCAAGCCTGCGGTTCCCTTCGGCGGCAAGTACCGCATCATCGACTTCCCCCTGTCCAACTGTGTCAACTCCGGCATTGACACCGTCGGCATTCTGACTCAGTATCAGCCCCTGGAGCTGAACGAGTACATCGGCAACGGCCAGCCCTGGGGCCTGAACAAGACCCAGTCCTGCGCCCAGGTTCTGCCTCCCTACGAGCGCAACGACAAGAAGTCCGGCTGGTACGAGGGCACCGC
>JAFQSI010000023.1 GCA_017409645.1 Oscillospiraceae bacterium
GCAGGACCCGGGAGGCATGGTAATCGTCAAAGAGCTTGCCGCCGAATTCCAGGTACAGCTTGCCGCCGAACTGGTCGATGCGCCTGCGGATCTGCTCGGACTGTGTCCGCAAATATTTCTGATTGTCGAAACCGATCTTAGCCATATCCTTCATTCTCCCAAAAGAATTTGATACTGTAGTATATCACAGTTTCCTCCACAAGAAAAGCGGTGATCCGCATTTGATGCGTAAAAAATCAGGGCGAAATTTTGGGAAAAGACTGTGGAGCGTGCCAGTTGACTTTCCCCCGGTCCCATTGTAAAATGTGGTTGTCCTTCCCGCCGTTTTTCGGCGGGTTTTTTTGTTTTCCGCATCCGTATTTGACGCATACCGCAAAATATGCTATGATAGGGAAAAATCCGAACAAAGGAGCAAATTTTATGCCTTATACCAACCTCAACGACGCCATCGCCCGGCTGGACGAGATCGAGGCCACCGCCTCCGCCTACGGCCACGCCATGGGCGTTCTGTCCCTGGACGCCGCCACCGCCGCCCCCCTGGGCTCCGCCGAGGGCCGGGGCAAGACCATGGCGGTCCTGAGCAGCGTCATCTACGAGCTGGCCGCCTCCGACGACACCCGGGAGTTGACGAAGTACCTCAGCGACCACGCCGACGAGCTGGACCCCGTCCACCGCCGCCAGGCCGAGATCCGGAAAAAGGACTGCGAGCAGCTCACCCGGATCCCCCAGGAGGAGTATGTTGCCTACAACGTGCTGCTGAACAAGGCCGAAGGCATCTGGCGGGTGGCCAAGCAGAACAATGATTTCGCCGCCTTCGCCCCCACCCTGTCCGAGATCGTGGCCTTCAACCGCAAATTTGCCGGCTACTACGACGCGGAAAAGGAGCCCTACGACGCGCTGCTGAACGAGTACGAGGAGGGCCTGACCATGCAGACGCTGGACGCCTTCTTCGCCCGGCTCCGGGGCGTCATCGTCCCCCTGGTCCACGCCATCAGCGAAAAGGAGCAGCCCGACACCGCCTTCCTGGAGCAGAGCTACCCCATCGAGGGCCAGAAGAAGCTGGCCAAATACCTGATGGAGGTCATCGGCCTGGATCCCAACGCCTGCACCATCGCAGAATCCGAGCATCCCTTCACCTGCGGCTTCAACAACAAGGATGTGCGCATCACCACCCATTATTATGAGAACCACCCCACCTTCTCCATATTCTCCACCATCCACGAGGGCGGCCATGCCCTCTATGAGCTGGGCGTGGAGGACGCCTACAACGGCACCTGCCTGACCGGCGGCGCTTCCATGGGCATCCACGAGAGCCAGTCCCGCTTCTATGAGAACATCATCGGCAGAAGCCTGGAGTTCATCGAGCTGATCTTCCCGAAGATGCAGGAAATTTTCCCGGAGCAGCTGGCAGGCGTCACCGCTTACGACCTGTACCGGGCCGTCAACAAGGCCCAGCCCTCCCTGGTCCGCACCGAAAGTGACGAGCTGACCTACGCCCTGCACATCATGATCCGCTACGAGATCGAGAAGCAGCTCATCGCCGGTACCCTGGAGGTCGCCGATGTCCCCGCAGAGTGGAACCGGCTGTACAAGGAATACCTGGGCGTGGACGTCCCCAGCGACACCCAGGGCTGCCTGCAGGATTCCCACTGGTCCGGCGGCTCCATCGGCTACTTCCCCTCCTACGCCCTGGGCAGCGCCTACGGCGCCCAGATGAAGCACGTCATGGAGTCCGAGCTGGGCCCCATCGCACCCTGCATCGCACGGGGCGAGATCGGCACCATCACCGCCTGGCTCCGGGAGCATATCCACCGCTTCGGCAACTTCAAGAAGCCCGCGGCGATCTTCGAGGACGCCTGCGGCAAATTCGATCCGGACTACTTTGCAAACTATCTGCAGGAGAAGTACTCCAAGCTTTACGAGCTTTGATCCCAAAAACCACGGGGCGGCCAATGGCCGCCCCGTCTTTTACAGGATCCCCAGCAGCTTCAATGCCAGCAGGGCCAGCACCAGCAGGATCACCGGCCGGGTGATCCGCGCGCCCTGCTTCACCGCCAGCTCAGCCCCCAGGAAATTGCCCGCCATATTGCACACCGCTCCGGCGAGCCCCAGGGCGAAGACCACCTGCCCGCCGGTGAGGAAAACGCCGAGACTGGTCAGATTGGTGGTCAGGTTGATGACCTTGGCCTGGGCGTTGGCATTTTTCAGGGGGAACCGGGCCGCCGTGGTGAAGGCGATGATGAGGAAGGTCCCGGTGCCGGGGCCGTAGAAGCCGTCGTAAAAGCCCACCGCTGCCGCGCTGACCAGGGCCGTGGCCCAGGTCCTGGCGTCCAGGACGATGGTGCCCCCATCGCGAAAGCTGCGGCTGCGCAGGACGATGCAGGCAGCGGCGGGCAGCACCAGAAGCAGCAGCTTCTCCATCACCGCTCCGTCCACGGCCATGGAGGCTTTGGCCCCCAGGGAGCTGCCCAGAATGGCCGCGGCCACCGTGGGCACCGCCAGATGCCAGTTCACCAGCCCCCGGCGGATGAACTGGAAGGTGGCCAGAGCCGTGCCGCAGGAGCCGGAGAGCTTGTTGGTGGCGATGGCGCTGTGGACCGGCAGCCCCGCCAGCAGATACGCAGGCAGGGAGATCAGCCCGCCGCCCCCGCCGATGGCATCCAGAAAGCCCGCCAGAAACAGCAGCGGGCAAACAATGAAAAATGCGTTCATGGGATCCCCTCCAAAATGAGATGCTCCCATTGTAGCAGAAAGGTCTTCCAATTTCGAGGATTTTGTCGTATCATAAGCAAAAGAATACCGAGCCGTATTACAGGTCGTTCCTGTAGGGCGGGGTCATGACCCCGCCGACCAGGTTGGAATATTGCCTGGGTTTATTTGGAGAACGTATTTGGAGCCTGTATCCCCCAAGAAACCATATCGCAGCAACCATTGGACATTTTTCTGTCGCTGTGGTGCGTCGGTGGGGTCATGACCCCACTCTACAGGCGCATAAGTTGACGATATCGCTGCACAGGGGAAGAGACGAAGATGAATCATATACCTTTCGAGGAGTGGATCTATCATGACCAATCAACACTGGGC
>JAFQSI010000219.1 GCA_017409645.1 Oscillospiraceae bacterium
CATCGAGAAGGGCCTGATCGAGTTCGTCGGCGACGACTGCAAGGAAGGCCTGTACGACGCCATCAAGGCCTGCCAGGTCCGTCCCGGCCTGTGCAAGACCGCCGGTCTGAAGCTGGTCTACTCCCCCCTGAACGGCTCCGGCCTGGTCCCCGTCATGCGCATCCTGAACGACATCGGCATCGATGACATCACCATCGTCCCCGAGCAGCAGTATCCCGACGGCAACTTCCCCACCTGCCCCTACCCCAACCCCGAGATCTTCGAGGCTCTGGAGCTGGGTCTGAAGCTGGCCACCGAGACCGGTGCTGACCTGATGCTGGCCACCGACCCCGATGCTGACCGCGTGGGCATCGCCATGAAGTGTCCCGACGGCTCCTACGAGCTGGTCTCCGGCAACGAAGTCGGCGTCCTGCTGCTCGACTACATCGCCCAGGGCCGCATCGAGAAGGGCACCATGCCCAAGAACGCCGTTGCCGTCAAGTCCCTGGTCTCCACCCCCCTGGCTGATGCTGTCGCCGCCAACTACGGCGTCGAGATGCGCAACGTCCTGACCGGCTTCAAGTGGATCGGCGACCAGATCGCCCGTCTGGAGGCTGCGGGTGAGGTCGAGCGCTTCATCCTGGGCTTCGAGGAGTCCTACGGCTACCTGGCCGGTCCCTACGTCCGCGACAAGGACGCCATCGTCGGCTCCATGCTGATCTGCGAGATGGCTGCCTACTACCGCTCCATCGGCTCCTCCATCAAGGAGCGCCTGGAGGCTATCTATGCCCAGTACGGCCGCTACCTGAACAAGGTCGACTCCTTCGAGTTCCCCGGCCTGAGCGGCATGGACAAGATGGCCGGCATCATGGCCTCCCTGCGTGAGAACGCTCCCGCCGAGATCGGCGGCTACAAGGTCGTCAAGGCTGTCGACTACAAGGACACCGCCGCCACCGGCCTGCCCGCTGCCAACGTCCTGGTCTACACCCTGGAAGGCGGCGCCACCGTCATCGTCCGTCCCTCCGGCACCGAGCCCAAGATCAAGACCTACTTCACCACTCTGGGCAAGGACCTTGCCGAGGCTCAGGCCCAGAAGGATGTCCTGGCTGCCGCTCTGAAGCCCATCCTGGCCTAAATATCCCCTTTACCCAAGCGAGGACCGCACCGAAAGGCGCGGTCCTTTTTCCGGATGTTGACATTTTTGTCGTATCCTGCTACAATGGTCGAAAAGCATCGGTTTTTCAAAAACCGATTATGGGTTTTAAAACAGAAAGACGAGGTACTTGACATGGTCCGCATCATCTCCGATACATCCACCCTCTATTCCACCGCCCAGGCCCGGGAAGCGGGCTTTGCCGTTTCCCCCCTGTCCGTGACCATCGCAGGCCGGAGCTACCGGGAATTCGACGAGATCAGCTCCGATGAATTTGTCGCCATCATCGACCAGGGCCACATGCCCACCTCCTCCCAGCCCGCCATCGGCGAGGTCACGGCCCTGTACGAAGAGTTCGCCGGGGAGCCGGTCCTGAACATCGCCATGGCCCAGGGCCTGTCCGGCACCTATCAGAGCGCCGCCGCCGCTGCGGAGCTGTGCGACAGCTGCGGGGACATCACCGTGGTCAACAGCCGGACCCTCTGCGGTCCCCACCGCTACATGGTGGAGGGTGCTGTGGAAATGGCAAAGAACGGTGCGACTCTGGAGGAGCTGCTTGCCTGGCTGAACGAGCGGATGGACTCCGCCAAGAGCTACCTGATCCCCGCGGACTTTGACTATCTGCGCCGGGGCGGACGGCTCTCCCCCCTGGTATCCCACGTTGGCAAGATAGCCAATCTGGCTCCCATCATGACCCAGACCGATGACGGCTGCCGCCTGACCGTTGCCACCATCCGCCGGGGCTACTCCGCCGCGGTGAAATACCTGGCAGAGACCCTGAAGAAGCACGGCATCGGCGAAGGCTGGCGGGTGTATATCTCCCATGCCGCCACCCAGGAGAAGGTGGAGCTGACCCTGAACCGGCTGAAGGAAGCCCTGCCCGGTGCCGAATTTGAGATCGTGCCCCTGAGCCCCGCCTTCATCACCCAGGGCGGCCCCGGGGCGCTGGCGGTGCAGTATATCAAGGCATAATCGCTTCCGGAATAAATTTAGACCAGCCCGAACCC
>JAFQSI010000220.1 GCA_017409645.1 Oscillospiraceae bacterium
GGCGATCTCCACATAGTCGCCGGAGCGGAAGGGGTGGTTGCTGAGCAGGGTAAAGCCGCCGATGACATTGGCCAGGGCGTCCTGCAGGGAAAGCGACAGGGCCAGGGAGGCGACGGAGGCCAGGGCCACCACGCCGGTGACGTCGATGCCCAGCTTGGAGGCCACCATCAGGCCAAGCAGCACATACAGCACCACCTTCAGCAGAGAGCGGATCAGGCTGGTGGCGGCCCGCTCCAGCTTGCTTTTGGCCAGGGATTTGTCCACCAGCTTCAAAATGGCCTTGATGACCAGAAGCCCGACCAGCAGCATGATGAGGGCGGGCACGAAGGTGACCGCGGTCAGATTTGCGAATACTTCAAACATGTTTTTTCTCCTTTTGGGGTCAGATGTGGAGCGTCCGCAGGGCTGCGGCGCATCCGGTGATGATCATATCGCAATCGATGGAAAAAGGCAAGCCATTTTGATGCCGAAAGAAGTCGAAATTTCCCTGGATGCGCCACATTGCAACTTTCGTCAAAATCTGCTATGATATTTTCCAAAAAACAGAAAGGGGGTGAAGGATATGCGCAAGGTCCTGATCGCGGACGCGTCGGAGCATTGGCGCGAGCTGCTGGAGCAGGCGCTGCGGCAGGAATACCTGGTCCGCTCCTGTGCCGACGGGCAGCAGGCCATGGAGCTGGCGGACCGGTTCCGCCCGGATGTGCTGGTCCTGGATCTGATGCTGGTGGGGACCGACGGTCTGAGCGTTCTGAAGCATCTGTCGGGCAGGCCGGGATATCCCCGGGTCATCGTCACCAGCCGGTATTTCAGCAATTTCATCACCGCGGCCCTGGAGCATTACCAGGTGGATTCGGTGATGATGAAGCCCTGCTCGACCCACAGCATTCTCGAGCGGGTGGACGAGGTGCTGGCTGCCCAGGACGGGCCTGAGATCCCCATCTGCCAGGATCCCCTGGATTATATCACGGCACTGCTGGTCCGGCTGGGAGCGCCCACCAGTCAGCAGGGCTTCCGGTATCTGCGGCGGGGGATCCTGCTGCTGATGGAGGATCCCGGACAGCAGCTGACCAAGTCCCTGTATCCCACCATTGCGGCTGAGTTTTCCACCAGCACGGCCAATGTGGAGAAGGCTCTGCGGACCACGGTGACCACCGCATGGAGCAAGCGGCGGGACGAGGTCTGGCGGCTCTATTTCCCGCTGGCTCCGGGCGGACAGATCCCGAAGCCTACCGCCGGACAGTTCCTGATCCGTCTGGCCGACGCGGTGCAGAGCGCCGTCCGGAAACAGGCATAGTAAAGGACCCCGCGTATGGTACCGCGGTATTCCTTTTGATTCCCCGCAAGCCTCCCCTGTTTGGCGTCTGCCAAATGGGGGAGGTGGCCCGGCGACAGCCGGGGCGGAGGGGGGCGCTTCCCGCTTTGCATCGCAAAGCGGGCTGTTTTTTGCAGAGCAAAAAAACAGAACCCCCTCAGTCCTGTTTCCATGCCCTGGCATGGAAACAGGACAGCTCCCCCACGCCTTTCGGCGCAGGGGAGCCTTTGTGTTTTTTACTGCTTCCGGGCCAGGTAGTATTCGTCGCCCTGGCGGTAGTAGGGGCAGTGCTGATCCTTCGAGGTCATGATCCGGACATATTCGTCCTCGTCCAGATCCTGCATGCAATAGTATTCGTCATACTCCTCGTCGTAGTCGTAGTACCAGCAGCTTTCACATTCGTTCATGGTCAGTCCTCCCAGATGTGGAAGCGGAATTCGCCGTTTTCAAAGATGATGCAGCTGTGGCTGCCGTCCTTGGGGATGGACACGCTTCCGGGGTTCAGGCACCGGACGCCGTCCACGATTTTGTCCAGCTTCACATGGGTGTGGCCGGACAGGAAGACGGAGCCCTCCGGCAGGGGCGGCAGGGCGTCGGGATTTGCATGGTGGCCGTGGGTCAGGTACATGGAGACGCCGCTGCAGTCGAGCAGGGCGTAGTCCGCCATGCAGGGAAAGGGCAGCACCATCTGGTCCACCTCGGCCTCGCAGTTGCCCCGGACCGCCAGGATCTTCTCCTTCAGGGCGGAAAGCATGGGGATCACCTTTTTCGGCGCGTAGTCCCGGGGCAGGTCGTTCCTCGGACCGTGGTACAAAAGGTCGCCCAGCAGGACGATTCGGTCAGGGCTTTCCTGTTCGATCAGCTCGCACAGCCTGCCGCACCAGTAGGCGGAGCCGTGGATATCGGATGCAATTACAAGTTTCATTGAATCACCTCGGGTTTGTGATTGGA
>JAFQSI010000221.1 GCA_017409645.1 Oscillospiraceae bacterium
CCTCTACACCGCCCGCAGCAAGGAATTCATGACCGAGGAGGGCCAGCGCAAGGCCGCCTCCACCTGTAAATTCCTGGGGCTGGACAGCGTCATCGCCATCGGCGGCGACGGCACCTTCCGGGGTGCCCAGGCTCTGAGCAAGTTCGGCGTCAACGTCATCGGCATCCCCGCCACCATCGACAATGACATCGGCTGCACCAATTACTGCCTGGGCTTCGACACCGCCGCCAACACCGCCATCGAGTGCATCGACAAGCTCCGCGACACCATGCAGTCCCACGAGCGCTGCTCCGTGGTGGAGGTCATGGGCCGCCGGGCCGGCTTCCTGGCCATGTACGTGGGTCTGGCTGCCGGTGCCACTGCCGTGCTGGTGCCCGAGCATCCCGTCAGCTACGACGAGCTGGTGGAGAAGATCCGCAAGGCCCGCCTCAACGGCTTCAGCCACTACATGGTGGTGGTGGCCGAGGGTGCCGCTTCCGGCGATCAGGTGGCGACTGCCATCCGGGAGGCCACCGACCTGGATCCCAGAGTCACGGTCCTGGGCCACATCCAGCGCGGCGGCGATCCCACCGGCCGCGACCGCGTTGCCGCCACCAAGATGGGCTACCTGGCTGTGGATCTGCTGAAGCAGGGTCTGACCAACCGCATCGTCTGCACCCGCGACGGCGGCTACACCCATGTGGATATGGACGAGGGTCTGGCCACCACCAAGCAGATGCAGCGGATGGAAATGGACGTCCTGGACGCCATGACCGGCCTGTAAACTGAACAGTCAAACGCCCCCGGCGGAAGCCGGGGGCGTTTTTCGTGTTTCAAACCGGCCCCTTGGGCCTCCAGATTTTCTGTGAAAATCGGGAAAATCGAATATTTGCACTGCAAATATTCGATAACCCTCTCAGTCACGCTGACGCGTGACAGCCGCCTGCGGGCGGCCCGGTCGCGGCTCTGACAGCCCACCGGGCTGTCATTCACTACCGCGACTGCGCTTCGCTTACCCCCAAAGGGAGAACCAAGGCACTTTGCGTGCTTTGGGCGTTCTTTGACAGTCTGACGCCCCCGGCTTCCGCCGGGGGCGTCTTATCATTTAATTTCGATCCGGCGCAGCAGGGCTTCCCGTTCGTTGGGCAGCTCTCCGGCCAGGACCTGCTCCAGCAGGGCGTTCAGGGTCCGGCCCAGCTCCGGGCCGGGGGCGTAGCCCAGCTCAAGCAGGTCCTTTCCCTTCACCGCCAGGGTCTTCAGGGTCAGCGCGCCCTCCTGCCGGGCCAGATCCCGCAGCAGGATTTCCAGCTCCTTCAGAACGAGGATGCTGTCCCCGTGGTCCGTGCCGGTGCCCGCCAGGTCCGCCGCCTGGAGCGCCAGCAGCCGTTCCATCCGGGCAAGGCCATGGCGGCTCAGGAGCCGCCGGGCGGTCTTTTCATCGGCGCTGTATCGGTCCATGTGATGCTTCACCAGGAAGACCACCTCCTCCCGCAGTGCCGTGGGTGCCTTCAGCCGCCGGAGGATGCCGTCGGCGAGGACCGCACCGGCGGAAGCGTGGCCGTAGAAGTGGCCCTGGCCCTGCGCATCCAGAGAAAAGGTCTTCGGCTTGCCCACGTCGTGGAGCAGCGCCGCGAAGCGCAGCTCCGGCACCGGGGGCAGCAGCTCCACCACCGCGGCGATGTGTCCGAAGACGTCGTGGGTGTGGTTGCGGTTGTGCTGATCGAAGCCCATGCAGGGGCCAAGCTCCGGCAGCACCCGGCACAGCAGCGCCGCCCCGGCCCGCAGGTCCGCTGCCTTCGCGCAGCACACGAAGCCCGTCAGCTCCGTCAGGACCCGCTCCTTCGCCAAGGCGTCCAGACCGGCGGCCTCGGCATGCATGGCCGACAGCGTCTGCGGTTCGATGGCAAAGCCGAACCGGGCCGCGAACCGCAGACCCCGCAGGATCCGCAGGGCATCCTCCCGGAACCGCTGGGCCGGGTCCCCCACCGCCCGGAGAAGGCCGTTTTTCAGGTCCTCCCGGCCGCCGAAGGGGTCCGCAAGGCCCCGCCGGGGGGAATAGGCCATGGCGTTGACGGTGAAATCCCGCCGGGCCAGATCCTCTCGCAGCTCCCGGACGAACCGGACCCAGTCCGGGTGCCGGGAGTCGGCGTAGCCGCCCTCGGTCCGGAAGGTGGTGATCTCCACCACGCCGCCCTCCGTCACCACGCCCACGGTGCCGTGCTTCAGGCCCGCCAGCACCAGCTGCCGGTCCGAAAAGATCTCCTGCATCTGTTCCGGCGTGGCCGCGGTGCAGCAGTCATAGTCATGGGGCTCGATCCCCATCAGCCAGTCCCGGACGCAGCCGCCCACGGCCCAACATTCGTGGCCGCTGTCCTCCAGCCGGTCCATCAGCTCCAGGACCTCCTTTGGAATATACATGGTCGTGTCCTCCTGTCGCAGTCATTTTTCCCTATCGTACCACACCTTCGGCCCTTTGACCAGAAAAAATCCCCGTTTCTGCGACAAGATTCTCAATAAATTCATAATTTTTATGAAGACAAACGGAGATTTCCGTGATATACTATACGAGTTGATTTATGCCATTTTGCCGGGACACCCGGCTTACATTTCCGAAAGGGGGATTATCCTTTGAAATACTGGCGCGGATATCTGACGGCGGCGATCCTTGCCGCTTTTACCTGGGTGCTGATCCAGATGGGTCAGCGCTATACCACACTGGTGGATATGGTCTATCCGTACGTGACCCGAGCCGTCCAGGGCTTCCTGACATCCTGGACCGGCGGCTTTGACTTCCTGGTCTGGCAGACTGCCGTGGTGTTCCTGGCCATCGTGCTGGTGGCGACACTGGTGCTGGTCTTCATCTTCCGGGCGAAGGTCATCCGCTGGCTGGGCTGGGCCGTGGCCGCCATTGTGGCGGTGGTGCTGCTGCACACCGGCCTGTACGGTCTGAACCATTACTCCGGCCCCATCGAGGACGACCTGCGCATGGATATGGTGGACTACACCCAGTCCGAGCTGGAGGCCGCCACCGTCTTCTACCGGGTCCAGGCCATGGACCTGGCTGAGAAGATCAGCCGGGACGAGAACGGCGCACCGGCCTTTGCAGACTTTGAAGCCCTGGCTCAGGTGACCGGCGACAGCTACCGGACCCTGTCCCGGGAGTGGAGCTTCTCCATCTTCGGCGGCGACTATACCCCCGTCAAGAAGCTGGGCTGGGCCGGTCTCTATTCCGCCCTGGGCAAGACCGGCGTCACGGTGCCCCTGACCGGCGAGGCCGCCGTCAATCCCAACATCCCCGACCAGGGCCTGCCCTTTGCCATGGCCCACGAGATGGCCCACCGGCTGTGCGTGGCCCGGGATGACGAGGCCAATTTCTCCGCCTTCCTGGCCTGCTCCGTCAGCGACAGCATCGAGTATCAGTATTCCGGCTATTTCATGGCCTACCGCTTCTGCATCAGCGCCCTGGAAAGCGTGGACGCCGCCGCCGCCGAGCGGATCGCCGGGGACTGCTCCCAGCTCCTGCTCGACGATCTGGACCGCTATGACCGCTACTTCGACGAGAATCGGGACGACCAGGCCACCCGGCTGGTTTCCTCCGTCACCGACACCTACGCCGAGGCCACCGCGGACGAGGAGGTCCGCTACAGCTCCGTCTGCGACTATCTGGTCAACTGGCACATCGACCAGTACGTGGAGGAGGAGGAGGTCGAGGCCAAATTCGATCCCTTCGATGAGACGCAGGTGGATCTGAGCGGTCTGGTCAACGCCAAGCCCCAGGAGGAGCCCGCCGAATGATGGATACCATGCTTTCCGCCCTCCGGGCCGGACTTCCGGAGCTGGGCGTGACCATCCCCGCCGGGGCCGATGAGACGCTGTGCCGCTTCGGCTGCGAGCTGATCGAGCAGAACAAGGTCATGAACCTGACCGCCATCACCGAGCCCGCGGCCGTGGCGAAGCTGCACCTGCTGGACTGCCTGACGGTGCTGAAATGCGCCGACCTGCGGGGGAAAAAGCTCATCGACGTGGGCTGCGGCGCGGGATTTCCCGGCGTGCCCCTGAAGATCGGCTGTCCCGAGGTCGATCTGACCCTCCTCGACTCCCTGGGCAAGCGGATGAACTGGCTGGAAGCCACCCTGCCGAAGCTGGGCGTCGATGCGACCTATATCACCGCCCGGGCCGAGGAGGCCGTGGCCGACCGGCGGGAGCAGTACGATTTTGCGACCAGCCGGGCCGTGGCCCGCCTGAACATCCTGCTGGAGCTGACCGCCCCCTATGTCAAGGTCGGCGGAGCGGTGCTGGCCATGAAGGGTGCCGCAGGCCGTGACGAGCTGGCTGAGTGCAAAAATGCCATCCGCCAGCTGGGCCTGAAGTTGGAAGCGGTCCACGAATTCCCCATGGACGGCACCAACCACATGGTCATCATCCTGCGCAAGGTGGCCCCCACCCCCGCCAGGTTCCCCAGACGCTACGCCAAGATCAAGGCAAGCCCGCTGTAAAGCTTGAACCGCGCCCGACCGGGCGCGGTTTTTCGTTGTAATCATGGCATGAAGCTGATATAATTGTGTCGTAGGGAACGCCGTCCCCGGCGTTCCGACCGCCGCCAGGCGGCAGTTCGGTACATTTGCGGGCACGATGCTTGCACATCGCGCCCGACGGAACGCCGGGGACGGCGTTCCCTACGGAATATCGATTCACTGAGGGAGGAATTTCAATAAAACTGACGTCCGTCCACCACATCGCTGTCATCAACAGCAACTACGAAAAGTCCTACGATTTTTATGTCAACCGCCTGGGTCTGAAGGTCATCTTCGACATTGAGCGGCCCGCCAAGAATGACCGGGTGCTGATGCTGGAGCTGAAGGCTGAGTGATCAAATCACCCTGGAATCATCGATTCCAGGGTGATTATTTGTTCATTCCTTGATAAGCTTCTCAAAAATGGGCAGACTACGCTCGATCAGGTCGCGGCTGACGCAGTAGCAGATGCGGAAATACTCCGGGCAGCCGAAGTCGTCGCCGGGGACCAGGAGCAGATCGTGCTGCTTGGCCTTTTCGGAGAAGGCGGCGGAGGAGCCAACCGGGGCCTTGACGAAGAGGTAGAAGGCGCCGTCGGGCTTGGCCATCTCATAGCCATAGGAAGCCAGGGACTCGGAGAGCAGGCGGCGGTTTTCGTCATAGGCTTCCAGATCGGGCCGGAGGGAGACGCACCGGGCGATGACCTTCTGCAGCAGGCTGGGGGCGCAGACATGGCCGATGGACCGGGCGGCACCGGCCACGGCAGCATAGAGGGCGTCGTGGTCCGCGCACCCTTCGGGCACATAGACATAGCCGATCCGCTCGCCGGGCAGGCTCAGGCTCTTGGACCAGGAGTAGCAGACGACGGTATTGTCG
>JAFQSI010000222.1 GCA_017409645.1 Oscillospiraceae bacterium
AAGCCCGGAAGCAGCCGCTTCCGGGCTTTTGCTTTGTCAAAAATCCAGGGACAAATTGTAGGGGACGGCACGGAGGCCGTTCCCTGCGGATATATCCATACGGGATCCCTTTTTTGAGAGCGCGCCTTGAAAAAACGGCACCGGAATGTTATACTATATACAATATCCGACCGAAACGGAAAGGGGAAAACGCTATGACACCTGAAGCAAAGACCGTGGATGACAGCCGGGTGGAGACGGTCCATCTGATCCGTCCCACCCACTTAAACGGTGCGGACCGGCTTTTCGGCGGCATCCTGATGCAGTGGATCGACGAGGTCGCGGGCATCGTCGCCAAGCGCCACTCCATGGCCAATGTGACCACCGCGTCGGTGGACAACCTGACCTTCCTGCACGGCGCATACCAGAATGACATGGTGGTCATCAAGGGCAAGCTGACCTGGGTGGGCTCCACCTCCATGGAGGTCTGCGTGGACACCTATGTGGAAAGCCCCAGCGGCGAGCGCCACCGGATCAACAACGCCCACTTCATGATGGTGGCCCTGGACGAGAACGACAAGCCCGTCAAGGTCCCCAAGCTGATTCTCCGGACCGAAGACGAGCATCTGGCCTGGTCCCACGGCGAGGAGCGCCGCCGCATCCGCATCCAGCGGCTGAAGGACAAGCTGGACGGCATCTAAGCAACCGCCCCACCCTACAAACAACGATTTCTTTCAGGGCAACCGCAGACAGCCAGCGGGTATGTCATATGCCCTGCCATGTCCGATCCACCAAAAAGGAGGCCCCCATGGAATACGAGCTGGTACATGAGATCAAAAATTCCTGCCCCAACAACCAGATGCGCGACGTCTTTATCGAGGAGATCGAGACGGACGACCCCGTCGCCTTTGTCCGCGCCCGGCTGAAGGGCCGTGTCGATGAGCTGACCGTGGAGGAGCGGCGCGACGGCGTGACCATCCATGTCCTCTGCGACGGACTGCGGCAGACGTTTACATTCAGCGAAATGTGATGTGTCGCTTAAATCCAAGAAAGAAACAGAATAACAATACCGCCTAAAGCGGTCACTATTCCAGCAAAGAACAACAAGCCCGATATTTCATTCTTCCTTGCGCGTTGTGCCGCTTTTTTCTGATATTCCTTAAATAACTCCTCTTTCCTCGCCTCACCATCCTTTTTTATTCTGTCATATTCCTGACTCCGCTGCATCCAAAGAGCATGATTACCGGCCGGTGTATTAAGCCAAATCTGCATTGCTGCATTGATTTTTTTATCAATCTGTTCCACTTGTCTCTCATACAGGTCGTAATCCGGGTCACTGTCTTCCTCGTTTTGCTGAGCGATCAATGCATTCAGCTGGGTATACCGTCCTGCTTCATAGAATTTTACCCGTTGTTGCGCTTCCATTTTCTCATAGCCGTCACCCAGCTTAATCGTCATCAGATCCTTCAGGTAATCGTCCTGTGTATAAGCCATACTTTTTCCTCCATTCTTTCATTTATCCCGAATCGGGATATAATTAATATACCAATTTGGTATCCTCTTTGTCAAGAGGTGATATCAGTGCGGAGGTTAAAGGAATTACGTAAAAAGCGGCATATGTCCCAGTTGGCCTTGGCCACTGCCTTGGACACTACACAAAACAGCATCAGCCGGTATGAAACAGGTGAGCGGGAAGCAGATTATAAAACCCTGATCGCTTTTGCAGATTTCTTCAACGTTTCCATCGACTATCTGCTGGAACGTACTGACAATCCAACAATCAATCGGTGATACACCTGTCACGCCTACAAGTTTAATAGAAAACCGCCAAATTCCCATGGTACTTTTTGACAGCACCATGGGAATTTTAGTTAATTTATGGGTTGAATTTATGGACAAGCTGTGATACGATATCGTTGTATCGATATGGGTGTCATTACGCCCATCCGATCCTGCAATTCCCCAACGAAGGAGTCTTATCTATGGCAAATCCTCATACCATCGCACTGGCCGGCAAGGGCGGCGTGGGCAAGACCACCATCTCCGGAATGCTCATCGAGTATCTCTGCGAGAAAAAGGGCGGCCCCGTCCTGGTGGTCGATGCCGACGCCAACTCCAACCTCAACGAGGTCCTGGGCGTGGAGACGGACATCTCCCTGGGTGCCATCCGGGAGGAGATCGCACAGGCCGAGCTGAAGGGCACCATCCCCTCCGGCATGACCAAGGCCGATTACGCCGATTTCAAGTTCAACTCCGCCCTCATCGAGGACGACGATTTCGATATGCTGGTCATGGGCCGCACCCAGGGCAAGGGCTGCTACTGCTTCGTCAACGGCCTGCTGCAGCGGCTGATGGACAAGTATTCCAGCAACTACAGCTATGTGGTCATGGACAACGAGGCCGGCCTCGAGCATGTGGCCCGCGGCACCCTGCCCCATGTGGACACCATGCTGCTGATCTCCGACTGCTCCCGCCGGGGCGTCCAGGCCGTGGCCCGTCTGGCCGAGATGATCAACGAGATGGAGCTGAACCCCAAGCAGATGGGTCTGATCATCAACCGTGCCCCCAATGGCATCCTCTCCGAGGGCGTCAAGGCCGAGATCGACAAGCACGGCCTGAACCTCATCGGCGTCCTGCCCCAGGACGAGAGCGTCTACCAGTGCGACTGCGACGGCGAGCCCAGCGCCCGCCTGCCCGAGAGCAATCCCGTGAAGGTCGCCCTGCGCGGCATCATGCAGTCCCTCGGACTGTAAAATCAGTTGTTTTTAGATATAAGATACGAGATATGAGATATGAGATATGCGCTGACAGGCAGATATCTTGTCTCCCTATCTTATATCTCATATCTTTTATCTCATATCTAAGCATATAAAACAATCATACTTAAGGAGGATATCTACTATGTCTTTCGTTCCCAAGAAGCAGGCATACAGCGCACGGATCAACACCGTGACTCTGGGCACCGGTGACAAGGCTACTGTCATCGGCGGTCAGAACGTACTGCCCTTCTACACCTTCGATGCTCCCATCGAGAACGCCCCCAAGATCGGCGTCGAGATCTCCGACAACGCCGCTTCCTGGACCGCCCCCGGCCTGGTCGAGTTCTACGCCGGCTGCACCACCATGGCTGAGCGTGCCGCCAAGGCTGCCGCCATGCCCGGCGCTGACTTCATCGCCCTGAACTTCGAGTCCGCCGATCCCAACGGTGCCAACCGTCCCACCGCCGAGTGCGTGGCCGACGCTGTCGCTGTCGCCGCCGCCACCGACATGCCCCTGGTCGTCATGGGCTGCAAGAACATGGAGAAGGACGGCGAGCTGTTCACCAAGATCGCCGAGGCCCTGCAGGGCAAGAATGTCCTGTTCATGTCCGCCAAGAACGAGGACTACAAGACCGTCGGCGCTTCCGTCGGTCTGGCCTACGGTCAGAAGGTCGGCGCTGAGACTGCCGACGACATCAACCTGGCCAAGCAGCTGAACATCATGCTCAAGGGCGTCGGCGTCAAGGCCGAGTCCATCGTCATGAACATCGGCACCGCCGCTGTCGGCTACGGCTACGAGTACGTCGCCTCCACCCTGGACCGCGTCCGCGCTGCCGCCCTGGCCCAGTCCGACGCTGACCTGCAGATGCCCATCATCGCTCCCGTCTCCACCGACACCTGGGGTGTCAAGGAGTCCGTCGCCACCGAGGAAGATGCTCCCGAGTGGGGCGACATGGAGCAGCGTGCCATCGGCATGGAGGTCTCCACCGCTGCCGCCAACCTGACCGGCGGCGCTGATGCTGTCATCATGCGTCATCCTGCCGCTGTTGCCACCATCAAGAAGTTCATCAACGAGCTCATCTAACCTGTAAGGAGGATACATAACAATGGCTCTGAAAGGTCTTGACATTTTTAAGCTGTCTCCCAAGAAGAACTGTAAGGAGTGCGGCAGCCCCACCTGTATGGCTTTCTGCATGAAGGTCGCCCAGGGCGCCGTTTCCCTGGACAAGTGCCCGTACTTCTCCGAGGAGGCTCTGGCTACCCTGAATTCCGCTACCGCTCCCCTGATGAAGACCATCTCCGTGGGCGAGCACAAGCTGGGCGGTGAGACCGTCCTGTTCCGTCACGAGAAGACCCTGGTGAACAAGAACCTGTTCGCCGTCTCCGTTGACACCGCCATGTCCGCCGAGGAAGTCGATGCCAAGCTGGCCGACGTCGCCAAGGTCGACTACGAGCGCATCGGCGAGCGTATGTACGTTGAGTTCCTGTTCGTCGCCAACAAGGGGGCGGATGCCGCTGCCTACGCTGAGCTGGTCAAGAAGGCCGCCGCTACCGGCCGCGACCTGGTCCTGGAGTGCTGGGACGTCGAGTGTGCCAAGGCTGGCCTGGAGGCCGCCGACAAGGCCGTCATCCTGGACGGCGCTACCCCCGACAACTGGAAGGAAATGAACGCCATCGTGGGCAAGAACGTCCTGGGCGTCTGGGCTTCCAACATCTCCGATCTGTACGACACCGTCAAGGCTCTGGAGACCGCCGGCAACAAGAACCTGATCCTGGATGTCACCGGCGCCAACGCCAAGGAGACTCTGGCCAACGCCGTCAACGTCCGCCGTACCGCTCTGAAGTACGAGGACCGTACCTTCGGCTACCCCTCCATCGTCAACCTGACCAAGTTCGCTGCCGGTGATGCCCACCTGCAGACCGCTTACGCCTCCATGTTCGTGGAGAAGTACGCCTCCATCATCGTCATGGACGGCATGTCCTACGCCCAGGCTCTGCCCCTGTACGGCCTGCGTCAGAACATCTTCACCGATCCCCAGAAGCCCATGAAGGTCGAGGCCAAGATCTATCCTCTGAACGGCGCCGACGAGAACAGCCCCTGCGCTCTGACCGTCGACTTCGCTCTGACCTACTTCCTGGTCTCCGGCGAGCTGGAGCGTTCCAACCAGCCCGTCAACCTGATCATCACCGACGCCTCCGGTATGTCCGTCCTGACTGCCTGGGCTGCCGGTAAGCTGTCCTCCAGCACCATCAAGAAGACCTTCGATGAGCTGGACATCGCCAACAAGATCAAGAACCGCACCCTGATCATCCCCGGCAAGGTCGCCGTCATGAAGGGCGAGATCGCCGAGAAGCTGCCTGAGTGGAACGTGGTCGTCGGTCCTCTGGAGGCCGTTCAGCTGCCCAAGTACATGAAGGACAAGGAGTACGAGGCTGCCGCCAAGGCCGCCGAGGCCGAGCGCGCCGCCAAGGCCGGCACCGTGGTCGAGGAGGTCAAGGAGCTGTCCTTCGAGGAGCTGCTGGAGACTCGCGTGCCCAAGATCGAGGTCGTCGACATGGGCGTCAAGTACAAGGGCTACAACCCCGAGTCCAAGACCTTCGTCACCATCGGCGAGCGCATCCACTGCATCGCTCCCTCCATCCGCAAGGCCATGGACGAGCGCGATCCCAAGCCCATCCTGGAGCGTGCTGCCCAGCAGATCGCTGCCGGTGCCACCTACCTGGACGTCAACATCGGCCCCGCTGAGAAGGACGGTCCCGAGCGCATGATGTGGGCTGTCAAGCTGCTGCAGGAGAACTTCAACAACGTTCCCCTGGCTCTGGACACCGCCAACATGAAGGCCATCGAGGCCGGTATCAAGGTCTACAACCGTCAGAACGGCAAGCCCATCGTCAACTCCGCCGACGCCGGCTCCCGTATCGGCTACATCGACCTGGCCGCTGCCAACGACGCCATCTGTATCGCCCTCTGCTCCGCCGACGGCATCGCCAAGGACAACGCTGAGCGCGAGATGCACTGCGACAACATGCTCGAGCGCGGTCTGTCCCTGGGCATGACCTCCGACGATCTGTGGTTCGATCCCCTGTTCCTGGTCGTCAAGGGCATGCAGGACAAGCAGATGGAGGTCCTGGAGGCCATCAAGATGTTCTCCGACAAGGGTCTGAAGTCCACCGGTGGTCTGTCCAACAACTCCAACGGCGCTCCCAAGCATGTCCGTCCCATCATGGACGCCACTCTGGTCGCCATGTGCATGATGCAGG
>JAFQSI010000223.1 GCA_017409645.1 Oscillospiraceae bacterium
CGGTGGCCATCGTCGGTCCCTCCGGCGGCGGCAAGACCACGCTGTGCCAGCTGATCCCCCGGTTCTACGAGGTGTCCTCCGGCTCCATCAAGCTCGACGGCCACGATGTCCGGGATGTGACCCAGCGGTCCATCCATCAGAACATCGGCATCGTCCAGCAGGAGGTCTTCCTCTTCGCCGACACCATCCTGGAGAACATCCGCTACGGCAAGCCCGACGCGACCATGGAGGAGGTCATCGAGGCCGCAAAGAAGGCCGAAATCTACGAGGACATCCTGGCCATGCCCGAGGGCTTCAACACCTACGTGGGCGAGCGGGGCACCCTCCTGTCCGGCGGCCAGAAGCAGAGAGTCTCCATTGCGAGAATTTTCCTGAAAAACCCGCCCATCCTGATCCTGGACGAGGCCACCTCTGCGCTCGACTCCGTGACGGAAGCCAAGATCCAGAAGGCCTTCGACGCTCTGGCAAAGGGCCGCACCACCCTGATCATCGCCCATCGCCTGTCCACCATCCGCCAGGCGGGCCGCATCATCTCCATCGCCGACGGCGTCATCACCGAATCCGGCTCCCACGAGGAGCTGATGGGCAAGGGCGGAATGTACGCCCAGCTCTACACCACCCAGACCAATATCGCACGAAATATGTGACGAAAACCCCCGTTTCCACCGGAAACGGGGGTTTTCTTACTGTAGGGGGGGGTCATGACCCCGCCGACCAGGTACGTTTGTTTGCCTAGCCAAATCAGAAGGACCAGCTTCACAATGACAGCGCTTGACAAGCGTGTTCTGTAATCAGCTAGCTTCAAGCAAGCTCCAATCTGCGCTTTGCCTCCGCCATCAGATCTTCGGGCAGATCCAGGCCCTCCAGTACCCGCAATACGCGCAGCTGCTCGATGAGTCTGCCGTTGTGGTACCCCTCCTGCTGACCCTCATACCGTTCTGCGGACAGCGCGCGTGTCTCCGACAGCAGCACGACGCCCCATTGGCCGCCGCAGCGGACGACCCGGGCATCCCATTGCTCCTGCTCCATGTATGCGGTGACCAGGTCGCCCTCCGTCAGTTTCTGCCGTCTGGCCTGAAGCTCGTGGATCCGACAGCTGCCGTCCTCGTTGCAGAAATTGGTGTCTATAAATACAAATTTCTTCATGCGTCTCTCCCTTTCAGCATCTGCTCCACTTCCTCCCGGCTGCAGCGCTTGTCGGCTTCGCCGACCCGGCGGTAGCTGTGGCGCCAGGGGTCCCGGAGCAGATGCACGGGCTTTTCCTCCGGCGGTGCTTCGGGGATGAAAATGGCGATGATGCACTTGCCCTCCTCCCGGAGGATCTGCACATCCTCTTCCTTCAATAAATTGACGCTGACATACTCAGGATCCCGGACGATGGCCCAGAATTCCTCCAGCAGTTCCTCCGGGTCCAGAAGCTCCAGGATCCGGAAGGAATGGTCCGGGTTTTCCCCCACGCCCAGCAGGATCACGCCGCCCTCGGCATTGGCGAAGGCGGAATACGTCTCCCACAGGCTCTCGGGCAGTCCGCCCAGGGCCTCCTTGGCTTCCACGTAGCCATTTTCCCGGTATCGCGCCAGCTCGGTCCAGATGTCCATGCGATCCCCTCCTTTTCTATAGTATAGCACAGCGGTCCCGGATTGCAAACCACTTTCCGGTGATGGGCGGGAGGGGGATCAGAAATTTGGATCATTTGTGTACAATGGGTATTTGATTTTGGTCGAACCGTGTAGTATAATAGCACAAATCAGAAAAAAGGAGGAAAAGGAATGCGTTGTATTCATTGCGGCAGCGACATTCGGGATACTGCCAAATTCTGTGTATATTGCGGAAAGCAAGTGCCCCGCTGTCCCACCTGCTCAAATGTCATACTCACGCGGGCCCGATTCTGCAAGTATGACGGGACTCAAATCCCGGAGGAGATCCTGAACTGCCTTCCGGAGGAATCCCCGAAGACGCCGGAATTTGTCCCCCCGGTGCTGCCTATCACATTTGAGGAAGAAATCGTCGTGGAGCCGGAGCCCGTCCCGGAGCTGAAGTCCGTTGCGGCGCCGGAGCCCATCCCGGAGCCGAAGCCTGTTGTGACGCCGAAGCCCGTCGCGAAGCAGGCGGACCCGGTCCAGATCCGGTATTGCGTCAAGTGCGGCAGTGTCTGCACCGACGGAATGAAGCTCTGTCCCAAGTGTCGCCAAAAGACGGCACCCAAGCCTGCACCGGCGGGAAATACCTGTATCCGATGCGGGAAGCCCTGCGGATCGGGGGAGGTGCTTTGTCCGGACTGCCGTGTAGAGAAAGCAGTTGGAAAAAAGAGCAAACGGATCTCGGTACTGGTGATCGTACTGGTAATCCTGCTGCTGATTACCGCCGGGATCGCCGGTGCCCTGATCTGGCGGGAGCTGAGCCGTGGGGACGATGCCGGGTATGTTGCACCCGTGCAGACCACCCATGGCCGCCAGGAAGAGAACATCCCCACTGATCCCACCACTGCTCCCACCGCAGCACCCACCACCGTCCCCACCACGGCTCCCACGGAGGCCCCCACGGAGCCGACCCTGCCCGCAACGCCGCTGGAGTACTGGGTCGAATACTGCGACACTCAGTATCTCACCAGGTCGGATCTGATCAGCTTTGACGCCGGGGAGTGCCGTCTGGCGCGAAATGCCATTTTTGCAAAGAGCGGCAGAATGTTCCAGGATGAAACCCTGCAGGCATATTTTAACCAGTTCAGCTGGTATGTGCCGCGGGTCGCTCCCGAGAATTTCACCAACAGCATGCTCAACGACATTCAGCTGTACAATCTGGAGCTGATCCTCGAGTATGAAGAAAGCTGTGGATACCGATGAAAAAAGCACTTTGTCTGACGGCGCTTCTGGCAGCTGCGGCCTGCCTGCTCTGCGCCTGCTCCCTGGCGGAGTATCTGCTGCCGCAGAGAGGGACCCTCCCGCCGCCGTCCACCACTGCAGCACCGACGGAGACGTCGGAGCCCGCGGAGCCCACTCCGCCCCCCACCACGGAGCCGCCCGTCGTGACGACGGAGGCCTACACCACGGCCGAAACCGAAGTCTACTGTGACCCGTCTGAGGAGGCACAGGTCCATACGACCCTGGCGGCCCACACGGATGTGGAGCTTTTGCAGACGGATGGAGCCTGGTGTCAGATCCTGATCGATGAGACGGTTTATTACGCTGCATCGGACTGCATCCGGGAAAAAATGGCGGCAAACGGCCTGATCGTGGCCATCGATGCAGGACATCAGTCCAAGGGCAACTATGAGAAGGAGCCCATCGGTCCCGGCGCCTCCACGAAGAAGGCCAAAGTCTCCAGCGGCACGGCGGGCCGCACCACCGGTCTGCCGGAATACAAGCTGAACCTTCAGGTCGCCCTGAAGCTGCAGACGGAGCTGACGAACCGGGGCTACGAGGTCGTCATGATCCGGACGGAAAATGATGTGAACATCAGCAATTCGGAGCGTGCGGCGGTCGCAAACGAAGCGGGCGCTGACGCCTTTGTCCGCATCCATGCAAACGGCTCGGAAAACACCTCCACAAAGGGTGCGATGACCATCTGCCAGACCTCCGGCAATCCCTACAACGGCGAGCTGTATGCGCAGTCGAAGGCACTGGCCACCTGTGTTCTGGACGAGCTGGTCCGGGCCACCGGCTGCAAGCGGCAGTATATCTGGGAGACGGATACCATGAGCGGCATCAACTGGTGCCAGGTCCCCGTGACGATCGTGGAAATGGGTTACATGACCAATCCGGAGGAGGATACGCTCCTGGCTTCGGAGGCCTATCAGTACAAGATCGTGGCTGGTATCGCCAACGGCATCGACCTGTTCCTGGCTGACGGCCGGTAAAGAGTAAGAATCGGAAAAGAAGGAGGAAATGGAATGCGCTGTCTTTTTTGTGAGAACGAGATCCATGATACTGCCAAATTCTGCGCGCGCTGTGGAAAACAAGTGCCCCGCTGTCCCACCTGCGGAAATGCCATACTCATGCGGGCCCGCTTCTGCAAATATGACGGGACCCGGATCCCGGAGGAGATCCTGAGCTGCTTCCGGGAGGAGGAAGCACCGAAGGCGACGGAATTTGTCCCCCCGGTGCTGCCTATCGTGTTTGAAGGAGAAACTGTCGCGGAGCCTGCGCCCGAGGTCGTCCCGGAGCCTGTTGCGGAGCCTGAGCCCGTGGCGGTCCCGGAGCCCGTCGCGGAGCCTGCGCCCGCGGTGGTCCCGGTGCCTGTGCCTGTGGTGGTCCCGGTGCCTGCTGCGGAGCCTGAGCCCGTTGCGAAGCAGACGGATCCGGCCCAGATCCGGTATTGCGTCAAGTGCGGCAGCATCTGCACCGATGGAAGGAAGCTCTGCCCCAAGTGCCGCCCGAAGGCGGCTCCCGCACCCACTGTTGTGGAAAATACCTGTGTCCGGTGTGGCAGACCCTGTGGCCCGGATGAGAAACTTTGCCCGGACTGCCGTGCAAAGGAAGCTATGGAAAATAAGAGCAGGCAGATGTCGAAACTGGTGATCGTTCTGGTGATCCTGCTGCTGATCACCGCCGGGATCGCCGGTGCCCTGATCTGGCGGGAGCTGAGCCGCAAGGACGATCCTTCCACCGGCATCTCCGGGCAGACCACCCAGGACGGCTGGGAGCAGAACGACGGTCAGAGTGCTGGCGGTGAGAACGAGCCCATTGTCCAGACCACCGAGGCTTCTGCCATTGCTCCCACTGAGGCCCCCACCACGGCCCCCACGGAGCCCCCTGTGGTGACCTATGTTTCCGAATATGAGGTCATCGTGTCGGATCTGTCCTGGGAGGATGCCAGGCGGGCCTGTGAGGCCCGGGGCGGAACGCTGGCAGTCATCACCTCGGAGGAGGAATTCAACCGGATCTGCGCCTATGCCAACCAGTCCGGCCTGACCTCCCTCTGGATCGGCGGTCGCGTGGATTCCATGGCGGATAACTGGGGGACCGGCAGCTGGGTCACCGGCGAAGCATGGACTTTCGAAAGATGGTTCCCCGGCGAGCCCAGCAGACAGGATGAGGACGGTACCCTGGAGTACTGCCTGAGCATGTGGAATATCAAGTACAACGGTGAGGATATCGGCTGGACCTTCAATGATCAGCGCAACGATCTCATCGCGGATTTCCCCAATTTCTCCGGCAAGGTCGGCTACATCTGCGAGTATAAGGTAGAAGTGGTACAATGAAAAAGAAAGGTAAATTCTTAGCTCCCCCGAAGAAAAAGAAAAGAAGACGGGGCGGCTGTCTGTGGGTGCTGCTGCTCCTCCTGGGAGCGGCGGCTGCGGCGCTGGCTGCATGGCAGCTGTTCCCGGCAGAAGGGGAGAAGACGCCGGATGCCGGGCAGACGGTACAGCAGCCTCTGCAGCCCGGACAGACAGACGATGGCTCCACGGAGCCTCCGACGGTGCCCACCACGGCCCCCACGGAGCCTGCCGATCCTGTCGGGGACCGGGCCCGGGAGCTTCTGGCGGAGATGACCCTGGAGGAGAAGATCTACCAGATGTTCATCGTCACTCCGGAGCAGCTGACGGGCTATGGGACCGTGACCCAGACCGGAGAAGCCAGCCGGGCTGCGATCGAGCAGCATCCGGTGGGCGGCGTCATCTATTTCTCCCAGAATCTGACCTCCCGGGACCAGTGCATCGACATGATCAGCAAGCTGCAGTCCTGCTCGGAGCTGGGGCTGTTCATCGCCGTGGATGAGGAGGGCGGCTCCGTTTCCCGTCTGGGCCGGGACCCGGACATGGGCGTCACGGACTACCCCGCTATGGGCACCATCGGTGCCTCCGGCGATGTGGGGGAGGCCTATGACGTGGGCTATACCCTGGGCACCGAGATCGCGGAGCTGGGCTTCAATCTCGATTTCGCGCCGGTGGCGGACGTCAACTCCAATCCGAAGAATCCGGTGATCGGAAACCGGTCCTTCCATTCTGACCCCCAGATCGCCGCGGACATGGTGGCGGCCTGTGTGGAGGGCTTTGCCGACAGCGGCACGCTGTGTACCCTGAAGCACTTCCCTGGCCACGGAGATACCAGCACCGACAGCCATTACGGCGCTGCGGAGATCTCCAAGGATCTCGATGAGCTGATGGAATGTGAGCTGCTGCCCTTTATCTCCGGCATCGAGTCCGGCGCTCCCGTGATCATGATGGGACACATCACCGTGCCCAACGTGACTCAGGAGGATGTCCCGGCCACGCTGTCTTACGAGCTGGTGACGGGTCTTCTGCGGGAGCAGCTGGGATACGAGGGCCTGATCGTCACGGACTCCATGGTGATGCAGGCGGTCACGGACCGGTATTCCTCCGCGGAGTCTGCCGTGAAGGCGGTCCAGGCCGGCGTGGATATCATCCTGATGCCCCAGAGCCTGACCAAGTCCGTGGCGGGGATCGCCGAGGCGGTCCGGACTGGCGTGCTGACCGAGGAACGGATCGACGAGAGCGTGCTTCGGATCCTCCGGACCAAGCTGCAAAGCGGGATCATCCCCATGGAATGACAGAATAACCACACAAGGACCCCGGTCCTGCTCGAAAAGCAGGACCGGGGGATTTTTTTGACCGGGAAGGAATTTGCCGGAAAACGGACCTGCTGTCGGGAATAGGGTGATGGCGGAGGTGCGTTTGTATGAATCTGGCATGGCTGGCTCTGAGCGGGATGCTCTGCTCGCTGCAACTGTCCACCGGAAGCTTTCCCAGACCGCTGAGTCAGGAGGAGGAACGGAACTGCCTGGAGCGGGCCGCAGAGGGGGATCTGGAGGCGCGGAACATCCTCATCGAACACAACCTACGCCTGGTGGCACACATCATGAAAAAATACTACGCCGCCGAAAGCGACCAGGAGGACCTGATCTCCATCGGCACCATCGGCCTGATCAAGGCGGTCAGCTCCTACCGGCTCGACAAAAATATCCGCCTGGCGACCTATGCGTCCCGGTGTATTGAAAATGAGATCCTGATGTATTTCCGGGCGGGGCGGAAGCGGGCGCAGGATGTGTCTCTTTCGGAGCTGATCGACACCGGCAGCGATGGGGCGGCGCTGGAGATCATGGACGTGGTGGCGGGGGAGGAGGACCTGCTGGAGGAGCTTCACGCCCGGGAGAACGCCAGGCTTCTGCGCCGCCTGGTGCAAAGCTGCCTGACGGACCAGGAGCGGGAGGTGATCTGCCTGCGCTACGGCCTGTTTGGCCATGCGCCCCGGCGCCAGCGTGAGGTGGCTTCCCAGCTTGGGATCAGCCGCAGCTATGTATCCCGCATTGAGAAACGGGCGCTGGAGCGGCTGCGCGTCGCCTTCGGACAGGAGCGCTGAACCGAAAACGTGCATACAGACCTGCCCGGGTCCGCCCGGTGCAGGTCTTTTCTTTTGTCGGAACAATTGACAGACAAACAGAATAATAGTAAAATAAAAAAGATGTGCACTAAAAAACCGCCCTGTGTCGGCCGGACGGATGCAGTCCGGAAATTCTGAACTTTTTGAAAACTTTTCCGGAAAAACGTGCAATTTTTCGGAAAGTGTGTATAATGAGAAACCGGTTGAAATTATCAGAAATTATCAAAGGAGATGGACATCTTGAACAAAACGAGACAAAATAAGATGAGTAAGCGCCTCGGCCGCAGTATGCTGGCAATTGTGTGTCTGCTGGCAGGCAATCTGTTGTTTTTCCTGACCATCTGGATGGCCAGCAAGTACGATAAGGTGACGCTGGATCAGTTTATCTATCAGATGAAGTCCTCTGCTGCCGGTGCCAACCGTTCCATCTTCAATTCTGCGGTGGTCCGGGTCGGTGTCTTCGGCGTCGTGTCGACGATCCTGGAGCTGGCGCTGTACTGGCTGTGCCGGGGCGAAGCCCTGCGGGCCCGGTTCATCCGGAAATTCCGGAACACGAGATTCGCACGCTTCGTTTCCCGCCGGGCCGTTGCCCTGGTGGCTGCGATCCTGGTGTTTTCCTCGTGCCTGTTTACCGTGGAGCTGAATCTGGTCCAGTTCGTCAGTGCTGCCACCACGGAATCCGTTTTTATTGAGGACCACTATGTGGACCCCAACCACACCCAGCTGACCTTCCCCGAGCAGAAGCGGAACCTGATCTACATATTCCTGGAGAGCATGGAGACGACCTTCGGCGAAACGGAGGCCGGCGGCCCCATTTATGACAACTTCATCCCGGAGCTGACCATGCTGGCCCAGGAGAA
>JAFQSI010000224.1 GCA_017409645.1 Oscillospiraceae bacterium
CTCGGCGCACATGGCGACCGTCTCCTCGGACCAGTCGGTGACGGCGGCCTCCTCCTTGCGGAACATGCCCTCGCCGGAGCAGGGGGCGTCCACCAGCACCCGGTCGAAGCAGCCGGTGAAATGGCGCTCCAGGTCCCTGGGGTGGTGGTTCAGCACCAGGGCGTTGGGCACCGCCATCCGCTCGATGTTCCGGGAAAGAATTTTGGCCCGCTTGGGATTGATCTCGTTGCACACCAGCAGGCCGCTGCCGCCCATGAGAGCGGCGATCTGGGTGGTCTTGCCGCCGGGGGCGGCGCAGAGATCCAGGATGATCTCACCGGGCCGGGGAGCCAGAAGGGGCACCGGGGCCATTGCGCTGGCCTCCTGGAGGTAGTAGAGCCCCGCCTCGTGCCAGACGTGGAGTCCGGGACGGGCGTCGGGGGCGTAATAGTATCCGTAATCTGCCCAGGGGACCGGCTCCTGCACAAAGGGCAGGGCGGGGAAGGCGTCGGTTTTCAGGGGATTGAACCGCAGGGCCACCGCCCGGGGGCGGTCCAGGGAGCGCAGATAATCGTCAAATTCATCGCCGAGCTGCGTTTTCAACCGGTTGAGAAATAATTCTGGAAGCATAATAAGCGCCTTTCTGTTCCAATGCAACACGGTAGGGCGAGGGCATGCCCTCGCCGACGCACCATCGTCATCCAACCATGGGGATGAATGTGACCCTGTACGGAATCAAACTGCGTCGGCGGAGGCATGCCTCCGCCCTACAGAAGGATGTTTTGTATCATTATAGGAAAGGAACATCTGCTTGTCAAGGTGGGACGGGTGTGATAAAATAGGAAAAAAGGAGGGATCTGTGATGGATCATGGAATCAAGGCGGCGGAATTGTTCCTGTCGGGGTACAACTGCTCCCAGTCGGTGGCGGTGGCCTTTCATAAGGAGATGGGCCTGACGGAGAGCCAGGCGGCGAAGCTGGCGTCGGCCTTCGGCGGCGGCATGGGCCGCATGCGGGAGGTATGCGGCGCGGTCAGCGGGATGCTGCTGGTGCTGAGCCAGCTCTACGGCTATGACACCCCCGGCGACGACGCGTCGAAAAAGGTCCTGTACACCCATGTCCAGGCTCTGGCGGGGCAGTTCCGGGAGGAAAACGGCAGCATCATCTGCCGGGAGATCCTGAAAAATCCCCCCTCGGACCCGAATCCCACCCCCCGGACGGCGGATTTCTATGCCAAACGGCCCTGCGCGAAAATGGTCATGACGGCGGGAAGGCTGCTGGACCGGTTCATGGAGGAGCATCCGCTGTGAAGGATCTGATCTACTGCCAGCGCAGCATCCCCGCCGATGAGCTGCGCTACGGCTTTCGGACCTCGGCGGCCACGGGCTGCGGCTGGATCGCCACCTACAACGCTCTGCGGATCCTGGGGAAAAAGGCAGAGCCGGAGGCGCTGATCCGCTATTACGAGCGGCAGCTGCCCCTGCTCCACGGCAACACGGGCACCAGCTTCTGGGGCCCGGCGGTGTTTTTCCGGCAGCACGGCTTCGACACCCGGGTGGAGATCCGGCGGGACCGGTTCGATGCGCTGGTGGAGGAGTCCAGGGTCTGCGTGCTGTTCTACTACTGGCGAAAGGACATCAAAATCGGGGCCCACTTCGTTGCCCTGCACAAAACGGACCGGGGCATCGTTGGCTATAATACCTACAAAAATTCCACCGGGCCGGACCAGTATGGGGAGAGTCTGGATGGGTTCCTGGACCGGCGGGGCTATTTCGGCTGCGTGCTGGTGGGTATTCGATAAATGGAAACGTGGCGGTCAAAAGAAAAACCGCTCAGGATGACATACAACTTTGGGCGCGTTGCAAGCATTTTGCAACGCGCCCTTTTTGCTTATGGATGTTCGCCGTCGGAGTCCATGGCGAGGTAATACTGGACACAGGCCATCTTGTCCACCAGGAGCTGGAGATCCTCGGGAAGGACCTCGGTGAGGGCACCGTCATGCAGGCGGCGGCCGGAGCTGTGGAGCAGGGGCGTGGCAGCCATGACCTCGTCCGTCAGGCTGGTATAGCCGGGACCGGACCAGCCGCACTGGTCGAAGAGGACATTCATCAGGAAGCAGGGGCTGATATCGGGGCCGGTGCCGATGAAGTCGGTCCCGAGGACGGTCTTTGCGGCATCATTGGCCCAGATGAGATAGTCGGTGGCGTAGTAGTTGTAAAAGCTCTCCTCCCCCTGGGAGCGGATGTCGATGCCCAGGGCGTCATAGGTGATGCTCTGGTCGCCCAGCCAGGGCTTGTGGTCCCCGAAGAAGACCAGGATCACAGGCTCCTCTATGTCCCGGAAGGCGTCGACCATCTCCTGCATCCGCAGGCAGGTATCCCGGACACCCCAGAGGTAGTTGTTGACGATGTGGTAATCGCCGTCACTCAGCCCGCCCTGGGGGACGCAGGCTTCAGAAAAATGGGGATTGGCCGCGGAGTAGGGACCGTGGTTCTGGTAGGTCACGTTGAAGGAGAAGACGGGGCCCTGCTCCAGGGCTGTCAGGACATGCTCCGTCACATCCGGCAGGAACACCGGGTCCTTTGGGATCCCATTCATAAAGTCCGAATAGTGGTTCTCGATGAAGCGGTAGTCCGGGATGCCCAGGTTCGCGTTGACATTGAGCCGGTTGTAGAAGGCTTCGTAGCCCGCATGGGCGCCCTCGACGGTGTAGCCCTGGCTTTCGAAGTACCGGGCATAGCTCCAGGAGGGCCGCCGGAAGCTCTCCAGCGCGGAAAAGCCCGTCAGCACGCACCGCTCCGTGTCGATGGTGCCGCCGGCGAAGACATTGGGCAGCAGCCGACCGTGGAAGCTCTCGGCCTGGAGGGCGTGGTATTCGGCGTAGGGGTCCACGCCGGTGATCTGATCCGTGACCTGGGACAGGTCGCAGAAGGCCTCCAGCTGGGTTAGAACGATGCTGACCTGCTGCTCCCGGGGGATATCCGCGGAGGGGTACGCCGCCAGGATCGCCTCGGCGGCATCAGCATCGTAGCCCTCCGGCGGTGTGGGCAGGGCGTCGGGGACGGAGTACAGGAACGGATAGATGCCGCCCCGGGAGATATAGCGGTTGGTGTCGATCCACGGGTTCAGCTCCGGCCAGACGGACATGGTGTTGTAAAACTGCTGGCTGGTGTAATAGCTGGGGCAGAGCCAGGCGGCCAGGGCGATCACGGCGGCGGCCAGGGCGATCCGGGGCAGGGGCCTGCGGAGCCGTCCCCGGAAGAAGCAGAGGACGCCGGTGCCCAGCACCGCCAGCACACCGGACAGGACGATCTGCCAGGTGACGGTGATGTACTGACCGGCCATCTGGGCGGCCTCGGAGAAGATCAGAAGATCCTCGGCGTAGATGGGGTCGCTGCGGGCCATGAGCTTCCAGTACTGGGCCCAGGAAAAGAACAGGCAGACGGCAGCATCCAGCGCGAAGGCCAGCCAGGCCCGGTCCAGAAGGGCCAGCAGCAGCAGACCCAGCAGCCAGAAGGGGAGCAGGTTCAGCACCAGCACCTTCGGCTGGGTCAGATACCACCGGAACAGGTTCAGGCCATAGTCGCCAGCGGAAAAATACAGGCTCACAAGGCCCAGGCCCAGGCAGGCCGCGGAAAAGAGGACCAGAGTCAGCAGCACCCGGAGCGGATGTCCGGAGTCGGGTTTCAGTCGGAACATGGGAAACACCTCGAAATCACAGATATATCCAGTATAGCGGAAAATCCGGAGATTGCAAGAAAAAGGCTCTATGTCAATAGTTGGGGTAGAGACAAAATAGCATAATCCAAGATCGTGTCGGGGCGTTTGCTCCGGCACGATTTTTATGTAGTGCAATGGAGGATGCGTTTTCTGAAATTCTTGAAGTTTCGGACACCGAAAGAG
>JAFQSI010000225.1 GCA_017409645.1 Oscillospiraceae bacterium
GCCCCCCGCTGACATCCAGGCTTCCATGGAGAAGCAGATGAAGGCCGAGCGCGACCGCCGTCAGGCGATCCTCCAGGCCGAGGGTAAGCGCAAGTCCGCCATCCTGATCGCCGAGGGCGAGCGGGAGGCCGCCATCCTCCGGGCCGATGCCGAAAAGCAGGCCGCCATTCTGCGGGCCGAGGCAGAGAAGCAGTCCGCCATCCTGAAGGCCGACGGTGAAGCCCAGGCCATCCGCGCAGTCCAGCAGGCCCTGGCCGACTCCCTGGAGATGCTCAACGAGAAGGCCCCCAACGACTCCGTCCTGAAGCTCAAGTCCATCGAGGCCATGCAGAAGGTCGCCGACGGTCAGGCAACCAAGATCATCATCCCCTCCCAGATGCAGGGCATGGTGGGTCTGGCCAACGGCATCGTCGAGGGCCTTGGCAAGTAAATGGGCCGCAGCCTGGCGCTGGCCGCACTGGCGGCGGCAATGGTCCTGGTGATGGTCCGGACCTGGGGCAGCGTGGGCAGTGTGGTCATGGCCTTCGGCCTGCTCTCGATGGGCTCAGCACTGCTGTACCAGCGCTTCCTCAACCGGGACGACCCGGATTACTATGAATGACCAAAACGCCCGGAGCGTATGCTCCGGGCGTCAGACTGTCGAAGAACCTATATTTCTGAGCGCACCGTAGGGGCGACCCTCGGTCGCCCGCCGAAAAACAGCGTTTTTCGGATTTTCCGAAGGAAAATAAGCCTGTTTTCGCCTTCCGGCGACAGATTTTGCTTTACAAAATCTGCGGGCGATCAAGGATCGCCCCTACGAGTACCTTTTTCGACACGCTGACGCCCGGAGCGTATGCTCCGGGCGTTTGGGTCACTTTCTCAGGGCGCTGCTGCTGTTGAGGATCAGGGTGCTGTAGAGGAACAGCACATCCTGTCCGTGGAAGTCCACGAACTGGCCCAGAATGGCGGGGCTGACGTAGCGGGTGTCCAGGACCCAGACCGTCTCGTAGTCGTTCACGAGCAGGGGCACCATGGAGCTGCCGAAGGAGTCCCGGAAGACAATCAGCTCCTTACCCGGCAGGCCCGCGGGGTTGGTGATCTGCAGGACCGCCGCGCCGCCGGAGAGGAAGATATCGTACAGGTCCCGGCTGTGCAGCCTGGTCATGTCGTAAATTTCCGACTCCAGTCCGTTGTCGTGGCAGTAGACGGTGCAGTTTTCCAGAACCTCGTTGGTCAGATAATACATGGGCTCCGGGTCCATGGGCAGGGCCGCCTGACCGTAGTAGACCCCGTAGAAGGGCCGGTCCAGCTGCTTCTGCTCGAAGCCGGGGACGCTGACGCCCAGTGCATCGGCGATGGCCCGGGCGGCGGGGAGGATGTTCTCCTGCCGCCAGTGGGTGTCGGTGCGGTAGTAGCTGTCGATGGTCAGGGCGCTGCGCAGGTCGATCAGCTCCGCCCAGCTAAGCTCCGCGGCCATCCGGGCGTAGAGGGCGTCGTAGTCCAGGGACAGGACCCCGGCGTCACCGGCCAGATAGCAGCTCTTGTCGGGGACCAGGGCGAAATACACCTTCGAATCGGCCAGATACTGCCCGTGCAGCTCATGGAACCGGGCGATGGCGCTGTTGACGGACTTCTCATCCAGGGGATACTCCATCTTGGCGGCGTAGCCGTCGTGGAGGTAGATGCCGTTGTTGTCCGTCTTCCCCAGCAGATAGTAGGTCAGGTAGGCGTTCAGGGTCCGGAAGGAGTCCCGCAGGGGGAATTGATCCACAGCGTAGCCGGAAAAATCCTTCATAAATTGCCCCTCCAACAGGCTTTCGCCGCTGATCTCGGGGAATTGCTCCAGAGGACGGCGCTCCGCGTCGGAGCTGGCCGACGCAGGCTTGAACCAGGCGAAGGCCGTCAATCCGGCCCACAGAGCCAGGATCAGGATCAGAGAGATGGTACGTTTCATAATAATCTCCTCAAGAAATGCCATTCTTGGCCCCCTCTCAGAGGGGGCTGTCAGCGAAGCTGACTGGGGGAGTGTCCGATCATCAGGAGTACACCCCCACCACCGC
>JAFQSI010000002.1 GCA_017409645.1 Oscillospiraceae bacterium
CGGGCTTCCGGATCGGCGAGGAGGAGTACCTCCGGGCCATGTATCAGGCCCGGAACGAGGTCCTCTCCGCCCATGCCGCCGCCGGGATCTCCCTGAAGGACTGGAGCAGCGAAACGGAGCTGGGGGACCCCTGCCGGATGACCATGGACCGGGCCCTGGAGATCCTGGATGAATACTACGCCGTCAGTTTGTTGGCGGTGGAGCGGGGCTATCTGGAGGACGCCGGATATGACGCCATGCTGGAGAGCCTGGAGGAGGTCAACCGCCAGCGGCAGGAGGCCCTGGACGCCGGGGCCATGGTCACCGGCATCCCCAGCTTCACGGTGGAGGATTATCTGACCTACCGCTCCTCGGGGCTGAAGCTGCAATTTTGCAGCGATCCGGACAATCCCGAATATGCGGTCACCCCGGAGGAGATCCGGCAGCGCTATGAGGCCGACCGGGATTCCCTCTACCGGCAGCCCGACGCCATGGAGCTGCGCTTCCTCCTGGCCGATGCCCCGTCCGGGGAAGCTGAGGAACTCGAAAAGGCCTTCCGGCAGGCCCGGGAGCTGGGGGATCTTGCGGCGGCAGTGGAGGCGCTGCCCCGGCTGGCAGAGTATTACCAGGAGATCTCCGTCCATCCGGGCAACTATGGTGCCTACGCCCGGTCCCACGGCGATGTGCTGGCCTGGGCCGCGGAGCTGCAGCCCGGCGAGCTTTCCCAGGTGTTCCGCCGGGAGGACCGGCTTTGCCTGATCGAGTGTCTCGGGCGGACCGCAAACACCTATGCGCCCCTGGAGGAGGTCGAGTCCATCGTGGTCCAGTCCATCCGGGAGAGCCGCTACGACGCCCTCATCGCCCGGCGGATGGAGGAAATGGAGATCGCCGGGGATCTGAACAGACTGTATCGCTTCACCGCGGAGCAATTGCAGTAGATACTGAAGGCAGCCGCCCCGTCAGGCAGCTGCTTTGGTATATAGTAAAAAGGAAGGAGCAAACAACATGACCAAGAGAATCCTGGCCGTCATGATGGCACTCGTGATGATCTTCTCCTGCATGCCGGCATTTGCCCATGCAGAGGAGGCCGTCCCGGCTGCCGGCGGCACCACCTACTACGTCAGCTCTCTGCACGGCGCAGAGGGCAACTCCGGCACCAGCGAAAGTGCCCCCTTCGCCAGTCTGCTGAAGATCAACGAGATCACCCTGCAGCCCGGCGACCGGGTCCTGCTGGAGCGGGGCTCCGTGTTTGTCGATGAGTACCTGCATGTCCAGGGCTCCGGCAGCGCCGAGGCCCCCATCATCATCGACGCCTACGGCGATGAGAGCCTGCCCAAGCCCCTGATCCAGACCAACGGCAACGGCGTCTGGTACCAGGACTACGGCAAGCGCCTGGACAACACCCTGCACAAGTATCAGGGCAACGTGTCCTCCTGCATCCTGCTGTACGATGTGGAGTACATCGAGATCAGCAACATCGCCATGACCAACGAGGGCAACTTCGCTGACGGCGAGGTCTACAACTCCCTGACCCGCTACGACCGCACCGGCGTGGCCGGTATCGCCGAGAACAACGGCACCGTGGACCACATCTATCTGCGGAACCTGGACGTCCGCAATGTCCAGGGCCACGTCCGCAACAAGCACATGGCCAACGGCGGCATCTACCTGCTGTGCCACAACCCCGATGACGTTTCCGCCACCGGTCCTGCCAAGTTCGACGACGTCCTCATCGAGGGCTGCCGCCTGGACGAGGTCAACCGCTGGGGCATCGCTGTGGGTTACACCGCCCACTGGGACCAGTTCGCCTACGGTCCCACCATCGATCCCGACATCTGCAAGACCTACGGCTCCACCAACGTGGTCATCCGTGGCAACTACCTGACCAATGTAGGCGGCGACGGCATCACCACCATGTACTGCTATCAGCCCCTGATGGAGTACAACGTGCTGGACGGCTACTGCCAGGACATGACCACCGAGATCTACGGCCCCAGCGACGGCCAGCTGGTGGCTGCCGGTATCTGGCCCTGGATGTGCAAGACCGCGTGCCTTCAGTACAACGAGGCCTACAACTCCACCGCCAATCCCGACGGTCAGGCCTGGGATGCGGACTGGGGCGACAACGCCATCTATCAGTACAACTATTCCAGCAACAACGCCGGCGGTGCCGTCATGTTCTGCGGTCAGTACGCCTGCAACACCGTCTTCCGCTACAACATCAGCCAGAACGACCTGGCCGGTGTCCTGAATCTGGCCAGCAGCCCCAACGGCGAGATCTACAACAACGTCTTCTACATCAAGGAGGGCGTCAAGGTCAACCGCACCGGCATGAGCGGCGGCCGGGGCAACACCATCTCCAACAACATCTTCTACTACGCCGGTTCCGAGCCCGCC
>JAFQSI010000226.1 GCA_017409645.1 Oscillospiraceae bacterium
CATTTACTTTTTCTTCTCGCCGATGACGAAAATGGCGACCAGGGAGCTGACCAGCAGCAGGTACGGATAGTACAGATAGCCCATGATGTCGAAGGCGGAGATCTGCACGCCCATCTCCGCGCAGGCGGTGATGGCGACCAGCATCTGGGCGCCGTAGGGGATCACGCCCTGGAAGATGCAGGAGAAGGTATCCAGCAGACAGGCCGCCCGCTTGGGGCTGATGCCGTAGTCGGCGGACATCTCCTTGGCGATGGGGTTCGCCATGACGATGGCAACGGTGTTGTTGGCGGTGGCGATGTCCATGGTTCCGACAAGCAGACCCATGCCCAGCTGGCCGCCCCGGTTGCCCTTGAAGAGCTTGCGGATCAGATACAGCAGGGCATCGAAGCCGCCGTGGGCCCGGATCAGGGCGCACATGGCAGCCACCAGGATGGCGACCATGGAAGTCTCGAACATGCCGCCTGCGCCGGAGCCCATGGCGGAAAGCAGATCGGTGGCGGCCATCTGGTTGGTCGCCAGCATGATCACCGCGCCGGAGGCGATGCCCAGCAGCAGCACCACGAAGACGTTGATGCCCACGATGCCGCCGATCAGGACCAGCACATAGGGAATGATCTGGATCAGGTTGTAGGACTGATCGATGGGAGCAGTGTCCCTGCCCATGGTCATTGCCAGCACCAGGGCCAGGGTGCCCAGGGCGGCGGGCAGGGCGATGAAGAAGTTGCCCCGGAACTTGTCCTTCATGGCGCAGCCCTGGCCGTTGCAGGCGGCGATGGTGGTGTCGGAGATGAAGCTCAGGTTATCGCCGAACATGGCGCCGCCGACCACGGTGCCCACGCACAGGGCCACGGCAAAGTCGGAGGCATTGGCCACCTCCACGGCGATGGGGGTGAGCAGGGTGATGGTGCCGACGGAAGTGCCCATGGCGGTGGAGACGAAGCAGGCCACGATGAACAGCACCGCCACGGCAAACTTGGGCGGGATGATGTGCAGCATGAAGTACGCCACGCTCTGGGCGGAGCTGCGGCCCACCACGCCGACGAACGCACCGGCGCACAGGAAGATCAGCAGCATGGTGATGATGTTCTTGTCGCCCACGCCCTGGCCCATCAGCTCCAGCTTCTCATCGAAGCTCAGGCTGCGGTTCTGCAGGCAGGCCACCAGGATCGCCACCAGGAAGGCGATGACGATGGGGATGTTGTAAAAGCCCATGGCGATCTTCAGCCCGTACTCGAACCACAGACCCAGTCCCAGATACAAACCTAGGAACACACCGATGGGAAGCAATGCGATGGGATTGCCTTTTTTCATAAAATAACCTCCGATTTCCATATATTTCACAATAAAAACCAGAAATTATTCTAGCACTGCCATGGGAGCTTGTCAAGAAATGTTAGAAAAAAGCTGGAACAAAGGCGTCATAGGGATACGGCTTCTGCGGAGATGCCAGCGTAAAGGTGTAGACCGGCTGGTAAAAGCCCTTGCTGTCGATCATGTAGATCAGACGGCAGTCCGTCACCGTGACCTGCTCCACATCCGCGATCCAGCCGGCGTGGTAAAAGTCTCCGTCCATAAGCTTTCGGGCCGCCTGGGAGGGCGTCCGGATCTCCACCTCCCGGACCAGCTCCGCAGTGACCAGTCCATATTCCAGGCTGTAGTCGCCCCACTCATTCACCCGGCGGCGGATGAAGCCGTCGTAAAGGGTCCCGCCGTCGGAAAGCATCTGCGCTTCCAGACAGGCCGCATCCCCATCGGTCCGGAACAGCATCCCCTCCGGGACGCAGACGCCAAACTGCTCCAGCTCCGCCCGCAGGGCCGTCTCATCCACCCGGTCCGGAAGCTCCGGCGCTTCCATCGCGGTCAGGCTCCAGGTCCGGTCCAGCCAGTTCAGATCCAGAAACGGGCCGCCGGAATGATTGCCCATGACGGTCTGATTGTCGTAGTAGTAAATGTCGGGACATTCCCTCCCGATGCGCGCAAACAGGTCAAAGCCGAAGGCGTCCGCCCCCGCCCGGTCAAGGGGCTCCACGCGGTACACCGGAGCCGCATTTTCCTCGGTCAGCGCACATTCGATGGTCCATTCCACCCCGGAGGTGTCCGCCCGGAAGGTCGGCGCAAACTCCAGATTCCCGAATTCCTGCAATTCATAGGCCAGGAACACGCCGCCGAATACCGCGGCCACCGCTCCGGGCAGGATCAGACAGGCCGCAGCCCGCCCGGGCCGCTTCCCCCGCAGCTCCAGCACCAGCATCACCGCACACCAGCCCAGCATCGCACCCAGCGTATTGTGCAGCAGGTCGTCCACATCCGTCATATTCCCCGCGAACAGCTGCATCAGCTCGATGGCCAGCGACAGGGAAAAGCCCGACAGGAGCATCCAGTACCACTTCCGCCCCTTCGGCCAGAGCAGGGGCAGCAGGATGCCCAGAGGCACGAACAGCCCGATGTTCAAAATGATGTTCAGCCACAGCTTCAGCGTGAACTTGTTCCAGGCCTCCCGCCAGGCAAGTCCCAAATGCAGGTTCACCCCACTGCCGCCGGAGAACCGCAGGACCGTCACCGACAGCACCACCGCCAGATAGCCCGCAAGCAGCAGCGACAGGACGGCCTTTCTCCGGGGAAGTCTCCCGCGTTTGCGAATACGGACGGCGATCAGAACACCGCCGCAGACCAGCACCGCCAAAGCCGCCACGCTCAGACCGCTGTGGAGCAGCTCAAACAGGTATAAAACAAAATTATGCATCGTTCTCACTCCTTTTGCGCCATTATACCACCATTTCATCGGGCTGTCTCTTAATAATTTCTTAAATCTGCCGCAGATGGGAAAATTGACATCTCCCCCGCTCCGTTTTATAATAAAAGAAAACGCCAAGGAGGAATCCCCCATGAACGAAGCCTACCGCAATCTTCTGGAGCGCCGCTCCATCCGAAAGTATGACTCCCGCCCGGTGCCTGATGATCTTCTGGACGCCGTTCTCACCGCCGGTATCCATGCCCCCAGCGGCATGAACACCCAGGGCGTCCGGCTGGTGGCGGTCCGGGACCCCGAAACGATCGCCCTCATGTCCCGGCTCAATGCCGCCGTCATGAACGCCACCAACGATCCCTTCTATGGTGCCCCCTGCGTGGTGGTGGTCCTGGCAGACCCCGAAATTTACGGCGGCTGGGTGGAGGACGGCGCTCTCGCCATGGGCAACCTGATGAATGCCGCCCATGCCCTGGGGCTGGGCAGCTGCTGGATCCACCGGGCCAGGCAGGTCTTCGACGCCCCCGAGGGCAAGGCTCTGCTGAAGCAGTGGGGCCTGCCCGAGCATCTGCGGGGCGTGGGTAACTGCATCCTGGGCTTCCCCGCCTGTGACCACCCCTCCCCCGCTCCCCGGAAGGATGGCCGGATCGTGAAGGTCGATTAGGTACCCCCGTAGGGAAAAACGGTCTGCTTCGCTGAAGCAGACCGTTTCAGAGCGTCAAAGAACCTCAAAAATGCGCGAAGCGCCTTGGCTCTCCCTTTGGGAGAGCTGTCATGCGCAAGCATGACTGAGAGGGTTTATCGAATATTTGCTTTGCAAATATTCGATATTTCTGGATTTTCGAAGAAAATCCAGCGCCCTCTCCGACCCGCTGACGCGGGCCACCTCTCCCAAAGGGAGAGGCAAGGACCTTTTTCGACACGCTGAAAAGCCCACCGGCGAGCCGGTGGGCTTTTGAGTGTTTGCGGGAATTACACGCCGAACAGCACCCAGATCAGGATGTAGGCCGGAACGATGGCCGCCAGGGTGAAGGGGATGCCGATCCTGAAGAAGTCGGAATTTGTCACCTCATGGCCGTTGCGGCGCAGGATGCCGATACCGGTGATGTTGGCGGAAGCACCGATGGGGGTGCAGTTGCCGCCCAGGGTGGCGCCGGAGAGCAGGCCGAAGTACAGCGCCGTGGAGTCGATGCCCATCTCTGCGGCGATGCCGGCGATGACGGGGATCATGGTCGCCACATAGGGGATGTTATCGATGAAGGCAGAGATCAGCACGGAAGCCCAGACGATGATGGTGTACATCAGGAAGGGATTGC
>JAFQSI010000227.1 GCA_017409645.1 Oscillospiraceae bacterium
CGAGCGGCCTCCGCCAGGCGCACCCGTGGGTTCCTACGTTACAGGGATAGGACTTGTCGGAGTCCGAAGGAGGCGGCTTTGAGCCGCAATTTGAGTGGTCCCGCGGGTATTGTTTTTACTCGTCTCAAGAAGAAGGTTTCTTCTTGGGGCGATTTTTTTATTTTCCAGTCTTGCCTCCCCCACAGGGGGAGGGGGACCGCGAAGCGGTGGAGGGGGTGTACCTCCAATGGCAGGACACTCCCCCAGTCAGCTTCGCTGACAGCCCCCTCTGAGAGGGGGCCAAGAAGATCAACAAATTTTATCAAAGAAAGGAATGATCTTATGAGCAGCCAGAACCCTGCAACCCAGCTGATGGAGGTGGCAAACCGAATTAAGGACATGCGCGAGCTGCTGGGCTACAGCATGCAGAAGATGGCCGAGCTGACCGAGGTATCCGAGGAACGCTACAAGCTCTATGAGTCCGGCACCGCCGACCTGCCTTTCTCCTTCATGCACAAGTGCGCCAAGGTCTTCGGCGTGGAGATCACCCTGCTGCTCGAGGGCAGCAGCGCCAAGCTCTCCGGCTACACCGTGACCCGGAAAAACAAGGGCCTGGTCACCGCCAGCGAGGACGGCATCACCATCCAGGACCTGGCCCCCATGTTCCGCAAGAAGCTGGCCACCCCCTACTGGGTCACCTACCAGTATTCTGAGGAGCTGCAGAACCAGCCCATCCACACCACCACCCACTCCGGCCAGGAGTTCGATCTGGTGATCAAGGGCGCCCTGAAGATCAAGGTGGGCGACCACGAGGAGGTCCTCCACGAGGGCGACTCCATCTTCTACAAGTCCTCCACGCCCCACGGCATGATCGCCGTGGAGGGTCAGGACTGTGTGTTCCTGGCCATGATCATGGCCTCCGACACCACCGACCAGCCCATGTTCATCGCCCAGAGCGGCAAGGGAGACGGCACCAAGCTGCTGTGCGAGAAGTTCATCCATCCCGCCGAGGATGAGAAGGGCGCCATGACCGGCGTGACCTTCGACGGAGCCGAGGAGTACAACTTTGCCTTCGATACCGTGGACGCCATTGCCCGCCGGACCCCCGACAAGCTGGCCATGGTCCACATCGCAAATGACATGACCGAGCGCCGGTTCACCTTCAAGGACTTCAAGGACGCCTCCTCCCAGGCTGCCAACTATTTCAGCTCCCTGGGCATCACCAGGGGCGACAGGGTCATGCTGGTGTGCAAGCGCCACTACCAGTTCTGGTACGCCATCCTGGGCCTGCACAAGCTGGGCGCCATCGCCATCCCCGCCACCAATCAGCTGGTGGAGAAGGACTTCGTCTACCGCTTCCAGGCCGCCAAGGTCAATGCCATCGTCTGCACCGCCGACGGCGATGTGGCCCATCAGGTGGAGCTGGCGGAGAAGACCGCCGGCATGGAGCTGACGAAGATCCTGGTCAACGGCACCCGGGAGGGCTGGCACGATTTCGACAACGAGTATCACTTCTTCTCCCGCCGCTGGATCCGGACCAAGGACGCTCCCTGCGGCTCTGACCCCATGCTGATGCTCTTCACCTCCGGCACCACCGGCTATCCCAAGATGGCCATGCATTCCTACAAATACGCCCTGGGCCACTTCGTCACCGCCAAATACTGGCACATGTGCGAAAAAGACGGCCTGCACTTCACCATCTCCGAGACGGGCTGGGGCAAGGCCCTGTGGGGCAAGCTCTACGGCCAGTGGCTGTGCGAGGGCGCGGTCTTCGTCTACGACTTCGACCGCTTCGACGCGGCGAAGATCCTGCCCATGTTCGCGAAGTACAATATCACCACCTTCTGCGCACCGCCCACCATGTACCGGATGCTCATCAAGCAGGATCTGAGCGGCTACGACCTGAGTTCCATCCGCCACGCCACCACCGCCGGTGAGGCCCTGAACCCCGAGGTCTTCTACAAGTTCGAGCAGGCCACGGGTCTGCGGATCGCCGAGGGCTTCGGCCAGACCGAGATGACCCTGGGCATTGCCAATCTGGTGGGCACCCAGCTCAAGCCCGGCGCCATGGGCAAGCCTGTGCCCGGCTACGGCATCGATCTGGTGGATGCCGACGGCAATCCCGTGGCCGACGGCGTCAACGGCGAGATCGTCATCCGCACCGATCCCAAGCCCACCTGCGGCGTGTTCCTGGGCTACTACCGGAACAAGGAGGCCACCGATGCCGTGTGGCATGACGGTATGTATCACACCGGCGACCTGGCCTGGCGGGACGAGGACGGCTACTACTGGTATGTGGGCCGTGCCGACGACGTCATCAAGTCCTCCGGCTACCGGATCGGACCCTTCGAGATCGAGTCCACCATCATGGAGCTGCCCTACGTCCTGGAGTGCGGCGTCTGCGCCGCTCCCGACGAGGTCCGCGGCCAGGTGGTCAAGGCCTGCATCGTGCTGGTCAAGGGTACCGAGGGCACCGAGGAGCTGAAGAAGGAGATCCAGAACTACGTCAAGAAGCGCACCGCGCCCTACAAGTATCCCCGGATCGTCGAATTCCGCGAGGAGCTGCCCAAGACCATTTCCGGTAAGATCATCCGCAATAAGCTGTAACAATTTCCGCTGTCATTGCGAGGGCCAAAGGCCCGTGGCAATCCGTTCCCCTTCCGATCCCAACGGGATCGGGCGATGCGGATTGCCACGTCGGGGCTTTGCCCCTCCTCGCAATGACGTGTGTTTCCTGAAGCGTTCTCCCCGGAATGACATTTTTCCGCGCGGGGCACACTTTTCTTGTTGACAATTTCAAAATTGAGTGATATGATTCTAGCAAATTGAATGAAAGGCTCAGACGGAGAGGGTAAAACGCATGCTGCATCCGAAGAGAAATGGCGGTTGGTGTAAGCCATGATGCACGCGCTTTGCTGTCGCTCCCAAGCCGGAGGGAAGAAAACGAAAGCGAGTAGAACCCTCCCGCGTCAGCTGCGTCAGTGCTTAGGGCTTGCTGGAGCCCGATGAGGGGCATCACCTGTGAGGGGGATGCAATTTGAGTGGTACCGCGGGTATGTGTTTTTACAGCTCGTCTCAAGGAATCATTTCTTTGAGGCGGGCTGCTTTTTTGTCCGCCGGAAGGGAGTTTACTATGGAACAGACAATGACCGGCATGGACTACAAGATCCGGGAGGTCGCCGCCCGAATCCGGGAGCTGCGCGAAGTCTCCGGCTTCACCGTCGAGGAGATGGCAAAGCGGACGGATCTGACTGTCGAGGAATACATGGACTGCGAGTCCGGCGCGAGAAACTTAAGCATCGCGTTCCTGTATCGCTGCACCCTTTCCTTCGGCGTGGACCTGGGCGACCTGCTGGAGGGCCGCAGCCCCAAGCTGCGCAGCTATGACCTGACCCGTGCGGGTGAGGGCCGTCGCATCGAGGAGGCCCACCACATGGTCGGCTACAACCTGGCCGCCGATTTTAGAAACCGCATCGCCCTGCCGCTGTACATGGAGATGAAGTACCGCGACGGCGCGGAGTACGAGGACATCGAGCTGGTGACCCATGAGGGTCAGGAGTGCGACATCGTCATCTCCGGCCACATGAAGATCCAGATCGGCTCCAGGACTGAGATCCTCCACGCCGGCGACACCATCTACTACGATTCCGCCACCCCCCACGGCATGATCGCCGTCGGCGGCGAGGACTGCACCTTCTACGCCTTCGTGCTGTCGAATTCCGCCGCCCGCGAGGGCGAGCAGCCCGCGGTCATCGAGACGCCCGACACCAAGTGGCGGGCCCCCGACAAGAAGCCCAGAATTTACCGCAAATTCATCGACCGCAAGACCGAGGGCGGCGTCCTGACCGAGATCAGCTTCAAGGGCCAGGAAGCCTTCAACTTCGCCTTCGACATCGTCGACCAGCTGGGCACCGAGCAGCCCGACAAGCTGGCTATGCTCCATGTCAGCG